>NZ_JBQZXC010000034.1:0-34207 GCF_053555815.1 Shigella sp. SIG6
GATTTTGTTAATAATTAAGTGGTTTGATGTTTAAAAATAATGCTGAGTTAATAAAAGTGTGTGAAGTGTATGACATTAAGTTATTTTGGCGTCAATGCGATTAACAGACACCCTTATTCTATTGCCACTCAGGTATGATGGGCAGAATATTGCCTCTGCCCGCCAGAAAAAGTCAGCGCATTCCACCGTACGCCAGCGTCACTTCCTTCGCCGCTTTAATCACCATCGCGCCAAACTCGGTCACGCGATCATCGGTAATACGTGAAATCGGTCCGGAAATAGAAATTGCGGCAAACGGTTCGCGGTGCTCATCGAAAATACACGCTGCAAGGCAACGTAGCCCCAGCGCATGTTCCTCATCGTCAAATGAATAACCCCGTTTGCGCGTTTGGGCGAGATCTTCTTTTAAATGCACAGGAGACACCAGAGTTGCGTGGGTATAGGCATGTAACCCTTTGCGGTGCAGCAGCTTCGTCACCTGTTCTTCGCTCAGTTGGGCTAAAAAGGCTTTACCCGCACCGGAAGCGTGCATCGGCAATTTACCGCCGATAGGCGCGGACATTCGCATCAGGTGGGTACACTGTACCTGGTCGATAATAATCGCTTC
Source organism: Shigella sp. SIG6 (assembly GCF_053555815.1). NCBI lineage: Bacteria > Pseudomonadati > Pseudomonadota > Gammaproteobacteria > Enterobacterales > Enterobacteriaceae > Shigella > Shigella sp. SIG6. The sequence goes on from NZ_JBQZXC010000034.1 coordinate 608, forward strand.
GTGATCGCTTTGATCAAGCACCGCCATATTGACCGTTTCGCCAGACTCTTCCATTAGATTGCGCAGGATAGGGTGAACAATTGCTAACAAATTACGGCTCTGGAGAAAGCTGCTGCCGACCATAAAGGCATGTGCGCCGATTGCCCAGTGTCCCAGTTCGCCGACCTGACGCACGAAACCCTGCTGTTGCATCGTGGTTAGCAGGCGGTGGGTCGTGGAATTGGGTAACCCGGCTTGTTGCGCCAGCTCTGTGAGTGCCACGCTGCCATTGGATTCGGCAATCCACTCCAGTAATTTCAGGCCACGCGTTAAAGACTGAACCTGTCCAGTCGCTGGTGCGGTGGCAACGGCGGGTTTTCTGCCGCGTTTCGCGGGAATGGGTGCGACCATGACATCCTCCTTTTTCTGTATAGTGGAAATTATTTTCATTTTTATTGTTAGCTAATGCAATAGTTGCTGAACTGATCCGATGAGTTAATGTTGAACAAATCTCATGTTGCGTGGTGGTCGCTTTTACCACAGATGCGTTTATGCCAGTATGGTTTGTTGAATTTTTATTAAATCTGGGTTGAGCGTGTCGGGAGCAAGTGTGAGCAGCAAAGTGGAACAACTGCGTGCGCAGTTAAATGAACGTATTCTGGTGTTGGACGGCGGTATGGGCACCATGATCCAGAGCTATCGACTGAACGAAGCCGATTTTCGTGGTGAACGCTTTGCCGACTGGCCATGCGACCTCAAAGGCAACAACGACCTGCTGGTACTCAGTAAACCGGAAGTGATCGCCGCTATCCACAACGCCTACTTTGAAGCGGGCGCGGATATCATCGAAACCAACACCTTCAACTCCACGACCATTGCGATGGCGGATTACCAGATGGAATCCCTGTCGGCGGAAATCAACTTTGCGGCGGCGAAACTGGCGCGCGCCTGTGCTGACGAGTGGACCGCGCGCACGCCGGAGAAACCGCGCTACGTTGCCGGTGTTCTCGGCCCAACCAACCGCACGGCGTCTATTTCTCCGGACGTCAACGATCCGGCATTCCGCAACATCACTTTTGACCAGCTGGTGGCGGCCTATCGCGAATCCACCAAAGCGCTGGTGGAAGGTGGTGCGGATCTGATCCTGATTGAAACCGTTTTCGACACCCTTAACGCCAAAGCGGCGGTCTTTGCGGTGAAAACGGAGTTTGAAGCGCTGGGCGTTGAGCTGCCGATTATGATCTCCGGCACCATCACCGACGCCTCCGGGCGCACGCTCTCCGGGCAGACCACCGAAGCATTTTACAACTCATTGCGCCACGCCGAAGCGCTGACCTTTGGCCTGAACTGTGCGCTGGGGCCCGATGAACTGCGCCAGTACGTGCAGGAACTATCACGGATTGCGGAATGCTACGTCACCGCCCACCCGAACGCCGGGCTGCCTAACGCCTTTGGTGAATACGATCTCGACGCCGACACGATGGCAAAACAGATACGTGAATGGGCGCAAGCGGGCTTTCTCAATATCGTCGGTGGTTGCTGCGGGACCACGCCGCAACATATTGCAGCGATGAGTCGTGCAGTAGAAGGATTAGCGCCGCGCAAACTGCCGGAAATTCCCGTAGCCTGCCGTTTGTCTGGCCTGGAGCCGCTGAACATTGGCGACGATAGCCTGTTTGTGAACGTGGGTGAACGCACCAACGTCACCGGCTCTGCTAAGTTCAAGCGCCTGATCAAAGAAGAGAAATACAGCGAGGCGCTGGATGTGGCGCGTCAGCAGGTGGAAAACGGCGCGCAGATTATCGATATCAACATGGATGAAGGGATGCTCGATGCCGAAGCGGCGATGGTGCGTTTTCTCAATCTGATTGCCGGTGAACCGGATATCGCTCGCGTGCCGATTATGATCGACTCCTCAAAATGGGATGTCATTGAAAAAGGTCTGAAGTGTATCCAGGGCAAAGGCATTGTTAACTCTATCTCGATGAAAGAGGGCGTCGACGCCTTTATCCATCACGCGAAATTGTTGCGTCGCTACGGTGCGGCAGTGGTGGTGATGGCCTTTGACGAACAGGGACAGGCCGATACTCGCGCACGGAAAATCGAGATTTGCCGTCGGGCGTACAAAATCCTCACCGAAGAGGTTGGCTTCCCGCCAGAAGATATCATCTTCGACCCGAACATCTTCGCGGTCGCCACCGGTATTGAAGAGCACAACAACTACGCGCAGGACTTTATCGGCGCGTGTGAAGACATCAAACGCGAACTGCCGCACGCGCTGATTTCCGGCGGCGTATCTAACGTTTCTTTCTCATTCCGTGGCAACGATCCGGTGCGCGAAGCCATTCACGCAGTGTTCCTCTACTACGCTATTCGCAATGGCATGGATATGGGGATCGTCAACGCCGGGCAACTGGCGATTTACGACGACCTACCCGCTGAACTGCGCGACGCGGTGGAAGATGTGATTCTTAATCGTCGTGACGATGGCACTGAGCGTTTACTGGAGCTTGCCGAGAAATATCGCGGCAGTAAAGCGGACGACACTGCTAACGCCCAGCAAGCGGAGTGGCGCTCGTGGGACGTGAATAAACGTCTGGAATACTCGCTGGTCAAAGGCATAACCGAGTTTATCGAGCAGGATACTGAAGAAGCCCGCCAGCAGGCTACGCGCCCGATTGAAGTGATTGAAGGCCCGTTGATGGACGGCATGAACGTGGTCGGCGATCTGTTTGGCGAAGGCAAAATGTTCCTGCCACAGGTGGTCAAATCGGCGCGCGTCATGAAACAGGCTGTGGCGTATCTCGAACCGTTTATTGAAGCCAGCAAAGAGCAGGGTAAAACCAACGGCAAGATGGTGATCGCCACCGTGAAAGGCGATGTCCACGACATCGGTAAAAATATCGTTGGTGTGGTGCTGCAATGTAACAACTACGAAATTGTCGATCTCGGCGTTATGGTGCCTGCGGAAAAAATTCTCCGTATCGCCAAAGAAGTGAATGCTGATTTGATTGGCCTTTCGGGGCTTATCACGCCGTCGCTGGACGAGATGGTTAACGTGGCGAAAGAGATGGAGCGTCAGGGCTTCACCATTCCGTTACTGATTGGCGGCGCGACCACCTCAAAAGCGCACACGGCGGTGAAAATCGAGCAGAACTACAGCGGCCCTATGGTGTATGTGCAGAATGCCTCGCGCACCGTTGGTGTGGTAGCGGCGCTGCTTTCCGATACGCAGCGTGATGATTTTGTCGCTCGTACCCGCAAGGAGTACGAAACCGTGCGTATTCAGCACGGGCGCAAGAAACCACGCACACCACCGGTCACGCTGGAAGCGGCGCGCGATAACGATTTCGCATTTGACTGGCAGGCTTACACGCCGCCGGTGGCGCACCGTCTCGGCGTGCAGGAAGTGGAAGCCAGCATCGAAACGCTGCGTAATTACATCGACTGGACACCGTTCTTTATGACCTGGTCGCTGGCCGGGAAGTATCCGCGCATTCTGGAAGATGAAGTGGTGGGCGTTGAGGCGCAGCGGCTGTTTAAAGACGCCAACGACATGCTGGATAAATTAAGCGCCGAGAAAACGCTGAATCCGCGTGGCGTGGTGGGCCTGTTCCCGGCAAACCGTGTGGGCGATGACATTGAAATCTACCGTGACGAAACGCGCACCCATGTGATCAACGTCAGCCACCATCTGCGTCAACAGACCGAAAAAACGGGATTCGCTAACTACTGTCTCGCTGACTTCGTTGCGCCGAAGCTTTCTGGTAAAGCAGATTACATCGGCGCATTTGCCGTGACTGGCGGGCTGGAAGAGGACGCACTGGCTGATGCCTTTGAAGCGCAGCACGATGATTACAACAAAATCATGGTGAAAGCGCTTGCCGACCGTTTAGCCGAAGCCTTTGCGGAGTATCTCCATGAGCGTGTGCGTAAAGTCTACTGGGGCTATGCGCCGAACGAGAACCTCAGCAACGAAGAACTGATCCGCGAAAACTACCAGGGCATCCGTCCGGCACCGGGCTATCCGGCCTGCCCGGAACATACGGAAAAAGCCACCATCTGGGAGCTGCTGGAAGTGGAAAAACATACTGGCATGAAACTCACAGAATCTTTCGCTATGTGGCCTGGTGCATCGGTTTCGGGTTGGTATTTCAGTCATCCGGACAGCAAGTACTACGCGGTGGCGCAAATTCAGCGCGATCAGGTTGAAGACTATGCCCGCCGTAAAGGTATGAGCGTCTCCGATGTTGAGCGCTGGCTGGCACCGAATCTGGGGTATGACGCGGACTGATTCACAAATCTGTCACTTTTCCTTACAACAAACAGGGCGCTCAATGAGTGCCCTGTCTCTTTATTAATATGAAACACTTATACTGGAAACAGGCTGGAATAATCTTAGCCGGAAAAACGAATGTCAAAAGGCACAGTAAAGATGCCAGTCAGCGTGTTTCCGGTCCTTTGGTCATTCAATTGCTTCAGGAACATATAACGATAAGGAGAACCTGAACTCGTGTTAACGCTGCTTCACCTGCTTTCTGCCGTCGCCCTGCTGGTCTGGGGGACTCATATTGTTCGAACCGGCGTAATGCGCGTCTTCGGCGCGCGTTTGCGTACTGTCCTTAGCCGGAGCGTCGAAAAAAAGCCGCTCGCCTTTTGCGCGGGGATCGGCGTTACCGCACTGGTACAGAGCAGTAATGCCACCACCATGCTGGTGACCTCGTTCGTCGCTCAGGATCTGGTAGCCCTCGCACCGGCTCTGGTCATTGTGCTGGGGGCAGATGTCGGGACGGCGCTAATGGCGCGTATTCTCACCTTCGACTTATCCTGGCTGTCACCGTTACTTATTTTTATCGGCGTGATTTTTTTCCTCGGACGCAAACAGTCACGCGCCGGGCAACTGGGCCGCGTCGGTATTGGTCTTGGGCTGATTTTGCTGGCGCTGGAGTTGATTGTGCAGGCCGTAACGCCGATCACCCAGGCAAACGGCGTTCAGGTGATCTTTGCCTCGCTGACCGGCGATATTCTGCTGGATGCGCTGATTGGCGCGATGTTCGCCATTATCAGCTACTCCAGCCTTGCTGCTGTACTGCTGACCGCGACTCTGACCGCTGCAGGCATTATCTCCTTCCCCGTGGCGCTCTGTCTGGTGATTGGAGCTAACCTCGGTTCCGGCCTGCTGGCGATGCTCAACAACAGTGCCGCCAATGCCGCAGCCCGCCGTGTCGCGCTGGGTAGTCTGCTGTTTAAGCTGGTGGGTAGCCTGATTATCCTGCCGTTTGTCCATTTGCTGGCAGAGACAATGGGGAAGCTGTCATTGCCAAAAGCGGAACTGGTGATCTATTTCCACGTCTTCTACAACCTTGTACGTTGCCTGGTCATGCTGCCATTTGTTGACCCGATGGCACGGTTTTGCAAAACGATTATTCGCGATGAACCGGAACTGGATACCCAGCTACGGCCTAAACATCTGGATGTCAGCGCGCTGGACACGCCCACGCTTGCTCTGGCGAACGCCGCGCGCGAAACCCTGCGCATTGGCGACGCCATGGAACAGATGATGGAAGGGCTGAATAAAGTGATGCACGGCGAGCCACGGCAGGAGAAAGAGCTGCGTAAGCTGGCAGATGATATCAACGTTCTCTACACCGCCATTAAGCTGTATTTGGCGCGGATGCCAAAAGAAGAGTTGGCGGAGGAAGAGTCGCGCCGCTGGGCGGAGATCATCGAAATGTCGCTCAACCTTGAACAGGCCTCCGATATCGTCGAGCGCATGGGCAGCGAAATTGCCGATAAATCGCTGGCAGCACGGCGGGCATTTTCGCTTGATGGGTTGAAGGAACTGGATGCGCTCTATGAGCAATTGCTCAGTAATTTAAAGCTGGCAATGTCGGTGTTCTTCTCTGGCGATGTCACCAGCGCTCGTCGTTTGCGTCGCAGCAAACATCGTTTTCGCATTCTTAATCGCCGCTATTCCCACGCCCACGTCGATCGCCTGCATCAGCAAAACGTGCAGAGCATTGAAACCAGTTCGCTACATTTAGGCTTACTGGGAGATATGCAGCGCCTGAACTCGCTGTTTTGTTCGGTGGCTTACAGTGTGCTGGAACAGCCGGATGAAGATGAAGGACGGGACGAGTATTAATATTGTGAATCCTGTAGGCCTGATAAGACGCGTCAAGCGTCGCATCAGGCACTATGAACAAGATGCCGGATCATGCATCCGGCAATTCACTTAAAAACGGTGACCAGCTTCCAGCGGAACCGCTTCTTCACCAGCCTTAAACACATAAGTGGTGTTCGGGCCACCCAGCGTAGCGTGACCTTTACTCACTGTGATCCAGTTACCTTCCGGCAGACCAATAATCGTCAGTTCTGGCGCGACGACCAGCAGTTCGCGAATACGCTGCTCACGGGTTTCACCTTTATGGCCTTCCGGCAGCGCGTTGGTGAAGTGCGGGTTGATTTGCAACGGGAACAGATTTAGCGCATCGAAACCTTGCGGATCGACAATCGGCATATCGTTGGTGGTACGAATGGTTGGGCAAGCAAGGTTAGCGCCTGCGCTCCAGCCAATATACAGCGCGCCACGTTTAACCACGTCAGTAATTGGAGCCAGCAGCCCGCGCTCGCGGCACTGTTTCAGCAACTGGAAAGTATTACCGCCGCCGACAATCACAATTTCCGCATTTTCAATCGCGGCAACGGGATCGACAACGCTATGAATACCGGTGACAGAAACACCCAGCGGAGCGAGAACCGCAGCCGTTTTCTCTGTGTAATCATCCCAGGTCTGCGTTACGCCAGCGAAAGGGATAAACACCGCTGAGCGGCGACCCTGCAACTGTTCAGCAATTAGCGGCAGTGCATGTTCCAGCCAGGCTTTACCCGGCAGCGTCGAGTTACTCAATAAAAGCAGTTCCATTACTTCTCCGGTTAGTAAGAAATCACGGAAGGCATGCTACCACTGCGAATTTAACCACTTACTGACATGGCTCACGATGTCACGTATTGCACCGGGCGCTGAGACTGATGACAAACACAGCATTGCCTGATGCGCTACGCTTACCTGGCCTACCAGATAACTGCAATATATTGAATTTTCAAAATTATGTAGACCGAATAAGGCTTCATTCCGCATCCGGCATAAACAATGTGTACTTTGCCACCAATTTGAGCGCCCCTTAAGGCGCTGATATTTTTTATCCTTCTCGTGCAAATTGTGCTGCTTCAGCAATCAGCCGCACATCCGGTCGCGAAGTTGCTGGGGCGACCAGCCAGCGACATGCAGAGTTAAGTAGCGCGATTAATCATGGGAAATTGCCTCTGCATGGGCGAGCAGGTATTGCTCCGCCTCACCGGACCAGATCCCCTGATGACGCGCCAGAATCGCCGCCAGTGCTTGATCCTGAATCTGCGTGAGTGACGTCAGCGGCAGGTATTTCCCGGTATACACCAGCTTTTTGCCGCCGCCGACGGCAGGCAATTCAAGCGTGGTTTCGCCCGCGGCATTCAGCCCAAGAATATGTGTTACCACTTTTGCGGCCTGCACTTTTTTCTCTTCGATCAGTTTGACCGCCGCGCGCATGTCGTCGGTATTGCCGCCTGACGTGCCCACGTAGTGGGTAAATGCATAATGCACATCGTAGAAATTAATTGGCGCGCTGAAATGTTTATCCTGCGGTCCGGCGAAGAAATTCAGGCAACCATCTGTCGCCAGCAAGGAAGAGGCGAGAGTCACCAGTCCTTCATTAGGCACAAAGACGAAAATATCATCGAAGCCGTGACCGCCACTCAGCGCCATTAACGTATCAAATGCTGCATCGGTGGCATTGAGATAATGAATCAGTGTTTGCGGTTCTGATGGATAGTGCTTGCGCGCATAACTCAATTTGTCGTTGTCGGTATCGGTAATGACGAGCAGCGACGGGTTAACTGGTCCATGCAGCGCATAATCAATCGCCAACAGTCCCATTGGTCCGGTGCCGCCGAGGATCAGCGTGCGCCCTTGCGGGCGAATCCCCATCGTGTGGTTATAACTACCTTCCTGAAGATGATAGTTGGCGTTGAACGCGCCAATCACGCAGGAAAGCGGTTCAACCAGTGAGCCTTCAAAATAGGTTTCGCCGTCGTATGCCAGCAGGCAATCTTGTTCCATGACCTCGTTGGGAATAACCACATGCGTCGCTTCGCCGCCTACCCACGGGAAGGAGTAGCCGGGGCAATCCGGGCGGTCGGGGAGTTGCAGGTTGGCCTGAATCACATAACGCTGACCCGGCTGGAATTTGTGCTGCCACTTTTTACCCACGGCCAGAATATCGCCGCAAAATTCGTGGCCGATGATGATTGGGTTGGTCGCCACATCGTCGGGTACTTTTTTATGGTTTTCACCCAGATTGGCCTCTTTCCAGGAAGAGAGGCACAGGCTGTCAGTGACCACCGTTGCGAGGATTTCATCCTCCTGCATTTCAGGAAGGTCAAAGGTTTCCAGGCGTAAATCACGTTTACCATAAAGACGCAGAGCTGTTGTTTTCATAAACCACCTCATGTTGAGCGATGGCCTCGGCAGTCGTGCCGGGGCGAAGAATCAGGACAGGAAGCCCAGAGCATTGCCGATAATCCCTAAGCCAAACAGGGCGAAAATCAGCCATACCGGGTTAATTTTTTTGTTGAGCAGACGAACCATTAGTAGCGTCAGACCGAGCGCCAGCAAACCAGGGCAAAGTTGGTCGAGAATGTTCTGCACGGTCATGGTGACGGTGGAGCCATCGGCGGCATGCGTTTGTGAAACCACCAACGGTACGTTGATTGACGTCCATTTGGTCACCAGCACGCCCATCACAAACAGTCCGAGAATCGACGCGCCTTCGGTGAGTTTTTGCAGCACATTCCCGCCCATATCGCTGACGATATTCACCCCTTTGCGAAAGCCGAGCTGTAGGCCATACCACTTCATCGCCAGACGCACCGCGTTGAAAATAAAGAAGAACAGCAGCGGGCCGAGAATGTTGCCCGAAAGTGCCAGAGATGCGCCGAGCGCGGCGGTAATCGGGCGCAGCGTTCCCCAGACCAGTGGATCGCCAACTCCTGCCAATGGTCCCATCAGACCGACTTTGATGCCGTTGATGGTACCGTCATCAATTTCCGCGCCGATGACCGGGCCACATACGGCTGGCGTGGTATTGAAGAACACCAGGTGTCGCCTGAGCGCCGCAACCTGATCCTCTTTTAATGGGTAAAGTCGCTTGATGGCGGGGATCATGTCGTAGCAAAAGCCCAGCCCGTGAATACGTTCAAAGTTAAAGGACGCCTGTTGCAGGTTGGAGCGCAGAAACATGCTCACCAGATCGCTGCGTGTAATTTTTCTCTGTTCCATGATGGCTCCGTTAATCGTCAAGTTGGTCAAGGGCGGTGGAGGCGGTGGCCTGGAGTTGAGGTTCAGCTTTACGCCACTGTGGATTTAGCTGGATGTAGACCAGGGCCATGATCACGCCGACGCCACCGAACGCCAGCAGGCTGAGATCGAGGTAGCCACCTGCGAGGAAACCGAGGAAAAAGAAAGGCATCAAATATTTCACGCCCATCATACGTAGCACCATGGCGTAACCGACCACCACGATAAAACCGCCAGCAATCTGTAGTCCTCGGGTCACAAATTCGGGAATGGCGTTTAACATATTGCTGACCATATCGGCGCTGACGAACAGTGAGACAATCAGTGCCGGAATGGCGACGCGCAGCGCCTGCACGCCAAGCGCGGAGACATGCAGAATATCGAGAGTGCGAAACCGCGCCTCTTCTGCTGCTTTATCCGCCGCGTGCTGGAACACTACGGTGATGGTACGGGCAAACACCGTCAGCACCTGGCCTGCCGCAGCCACAGGCAACGCGATGGCGATTCCGGTGGCGATGCTTTGCTGACCAACGATAACCAGAATGGCGGAGATTATGCTGGCGAGTGCAGAATCCGGAGATTGCGCCGCGCCGACGTTCATCCAGCCGAGAGCTATCAATTCCAGCGTACCGCCGAGTATTATTCCGGTTTTTAAATCACCGAGAATTAAACCAATCACCGTACAGGCAATTAACGGGCGATGAGTCTGAAATTCATCCAGCACGCTGCCCATTCCGGCAATACAGGAAAAAAGAAATATAGCAATGATTTGTAGGGTACTTATTTCCATGATTTGTCACCTTTTAAGTGTCGTCATCCCTGCCTGTTAAAGCATATGTACACAGGCGCTATTATTTAATTTGCGATTAACTGTTCGTTTATTTTGTCGATAATATTGATTGAGGGATCTGACGCTACGACGCGTAAATCCAGTATGACACCAAGATTATTTAACTCATGAAATGCGTTAATATCATCATCATCTAATGAAACCGCTTTGGTTAACTGTTTTTTACCGGGCCGCCAGGCCATGCCGCCAATATTCAGGGTGCCTATTTTTACCCCCTGGCGAACCATCGCTAAGGCATCCTGTGGGCGAGTGAAAAGATAAAAAACGGTTTCGTCCTGATATTGCGGGTTGTGATAAACCGCGACGGCTTTTTCAATATTGACCACGTTAACCTTCATTCCCGGTGGCGCAGCCTGACGCAATAATGTCCGGCGCACTTCATCGTTATAAACTTCGTCATTGCAGATAATAATGCGCTGGGCGTTAGCCACTTTCGACCAGACGGTAGTGACCTGGCCGTGGATCAGACGGTCATCAATGCGGGCGAGCGTAATGTTCATCAGAAATCCTCCTCTGTCGTTGCCAGTTGTTTCCAGACAACGCAGGTTTGCTTTGCGATTTGCGTCAGGTGTTCACACAGTTCATCAACATTCATGCTGTCCTGGTTATCAACCAGTTCGAGCGCCAGCGGCAGAGAAAGGCCGCTGATTACCCGCAAACGAGGATTGCGCATCGCAAGCATTGCTGCCGCACTGTAAATCCACGGCAATCAGCCACTTATCTTGATTGTGAATGCTTACTAACTTTTCCAGCTTTACCGCAATGTCTCCGGCGTTTTCACCGGGCACAAATTCAACGGCTTCAACATTGGCGTTGCCGTAAACCATCTGAACCGATTCCAGCATGGCGCAAGCTAATTTGCCGTGGGCACAAAAAATGGCGTTGACCATAAAGCCTCCTTAGCCGCGCGTTTTGCCGCCCGCAATGTTAGTGGTTACTCCGGTGATGTAGCTGGCGCGTTCAGACAACAGATAACAAACAAAATCAGCTACTTCTGCTAATCTTCCGGCGCGCCCAATAGGAATGGCGTTTTTGGTATAGCCTTCACGCAGCTGCTCGACGGTGATATTGCGCGTCCACGCCAGCGCCTCTTCATATTCCGGCGTGCGTAGCCCGGTTTTTTCCAGAATCCCGGGCGCGATACCGACCACACGGATACCGTGTTTACCCAGCTCTTTCGACCAGGAGCGCGTGAAGCTATTGAGCGCGGCTTTGGTAGCGGCGTAACAGCTTTGTCCTTCTGAGCCTTCCAGCCCACTTTCTGAGGAAACATTCACAATCACGCCATCATGTTGTTTGACCATCTGTCGCGCCACCGCCTGCGACATCAGAAAAACACCTTTCTGGTTGATATTGACCATTTTTTCGAATGCAGCTTCGTTGAGTTCATACTGCCCGGCAGGCGCTTTCTCATCGACCAGCAGACGCGGGAAATTGACCCCGGCGTTATTGACCAGACCGTCGATGCGACCAAAACGCTGGATAATTTCCGCTACCGTATGATTTACCTCTTTTGTGCTAGAAATATCGGTCGGCCAAAACTGATAGCCTTTATGACCTTCATATTGACCATCGCCACCGTGAATATCGACCATCTGTACATTCGCGCCTTGTGCTAATAATTCCTCTACAATCGCCAGACCAATACCGGATGCGCCGCCGGTGACAATAATGATTTTATCCTGCAAATTTAACCACGTTTGCATAACAGACTCCTGATTTTAGATAATAGGGACCCGCCGTAATTTTTATTACGGTAAACATCGGGAAGATTTTTATTTCAGTAATAGTTCAGCTGTGCTGCTATTCGTTACCAGACAATTAATATATTTTCCACGCAGTGCACCAATAATTCCGCTGTATTTTTCTTCACTCATGGCAATGCCAATGGAATATCGCGCCTGCTTTAATTTATTCATTTCGATAGAGAGCGTTTTTTCGCTCATATTCGTTTCAACCATTGCGCCGTGAATATCAAAAAAGCGCGAGCAAATATCGCCAGCAACCTGGCGGGCATTCAGGTCGTCACTCTCTTCACCACCATAAAACGCATGCCAGTTAGCGCCGTCGCGAATGGCCGGTGAGCCAATTCCCACCAGGGCGACATCCAGATTATCCCAGTAGGCAGAGATGGTTTTAAAGTGCTGAGACTGCATGATCCCATTACGAATTAATGGGTTATCCAGCAGAGCCGGAAAATCCGCGAGATGCGATTCCCCTTTCAGCTTCGCTGCCGCGCTGTAGGTTAATGTGTTTACATGATAGCGGCTTTCGAGTTTACCGGACGGTCCGCCAATAATTGGTACGCAGATTAACTGCCGCGATTGCCCCGCCTGCGGCAAGTTTTCAACCAGTGCGCTAACCGCGCGACCCCAGGAAAAACCGACAATATCGCCAGGCTCCAGCAAGCGATCCAGCAGTTGCGCGCCGTGTAACCCCATCATCGCCAGTTGAGTCTCTTCATCCTCATCATTTCCCGACACCACCACAACGTCTTTCAGGCCAAACTTTTGCTTCAGTTGCTGCTCCAGCCAGAGATTTTCGTTGTAGTCATAGTTGATGGCGATGGTGACCATTCCCTGATCGCGGCCTCGTTTAAGCAAGCGGCTGATGGTGGTGCGGTAAATACCCAGTTCGCGCGCGATTTGCGCCTGCGTCATATCCTGTTCGTAATAGAGTTGGGCAATCTTCACAATCAAACGGATATCGTCACTGTTTTCCATTGCCGCCTCCTGGTTCTGCACATTTGTGCAAATACGCTTTCTCACCGCTTGATCTGATATAACCCCATCATGAGGGCCTTTCAAAGCGATTTTTCACTCTTTGCATGGGGAGAAATAGCGCTTTCTCTTGCACATTTGTTTCTCTGCGTAGTAGTCATCAGCACAGGTGTGCAGCGATTCGTAATATGTTGATTATCCTTATTTTGCCAGGCAAATTTGCATCGTACTTCCGGAGACACTTTTGTGATAAAAGGCGTGGCAGATCACATTTAATTTCGACGTTGCCGCATAACCCTGTTTTTCCCCGCTAAGAGGTACGGTATATTCCGCGTTTTACAGGAGAATTTATGCTGCCCGACTCATCAGTCCGTTTAAATAAATACATCAGCGAAAGCGGAATTTGCTCACGCCGCGAAGCGGATCGCTATATCGAGCAAGGCAATGTGTTCCTTAATGGCAAGCGAGCCACCATTGGCGATCAGGTGAAACCCGGCGACATTGTGAAAGTAAACGGTCAGTTGATTGAGCCTCGGGAAGCCGAAGATTTGGTACTTATCGCCCTGAACAAGCCCGTCGGTATTGTCAGCACCACCGAAGATGGCGAGCGCGATAACATTGTCGATTTCGTTAACCACAGCAAACGCGTGTTCCCGATTGGCCGCCTGGATAAAGACTCCCAGGGGCTGATTTTCCTCACCAATCACGGCGATCTGGTGAATAAGATCCTCCGTGCGGGTAACGATCATGAGAAAGAGTATCTGGTGACGGTCGATAAACCGATTACCGATGAATTTATTCGTGGTATGGGGGCGGGGGTGCCGATCCTCGGGACGGTGACGAAAAAGTGCAAAGTCAAAAAAGAAGCGCCGTTTGTCTTCCGCATTACCCTAGTGCAGGGGCTGAACCGTCAGATCCGGCGCATGTGCGAGCATTTCGGCTATGAAGTGAAAAAGCTGGAACGTACGCGCATTATGAACGTCAGCTTAAGCGGCATTCCGCTGGGGGAGTGGCGCGATTTAACCGACGATGAGTTAATCGACCTCTTTAAGCTCATCGAAAATTCCTCTTCCGAGGCAAAACCTAAAGCGAAGGCCAAACCGAAAACAGCGGGCATCAAACGTCCAGTCGTTAAGATGGAAAAAACGGCGGAAAAAGGCGGTCGCCCGGCGTCCAACGGTAAGCGTTTTACCTCGCCGGGGCGTAAAAAGAAGGGACGCTGATTAACGCCTCAGACTGATGAAAACGTCCAAAAAGAGCTCGGACAGTCCCCTCGCCCCTTCGGGGAGAGGGTTAGGGTGAGGGGAAGATTGTGTCCACACAGACGAGTGAAAATCTCAGGCGTTGATTGTTCATTAGCGCCTGCCGCGCGTCGACGTATTTGCTGACCAGCTAAATGACGCTTCAGGATCCGGTTTATAAGCCTGCTTTTTCTTCAATTGGCGGGCTTTTTTCGCTTCAGCCTCACGCTCGACCATTAATTTATCGATGTACTCTTTCTTAATGCTGTTGGTTTCGGAGTTGGTCAGTACGCGACCATGCGCAATCCGCGCCCGATCCAGCAGTGTTTTAAGTTCACGCTGCTCGCGTTCAGTCATCTCTTTTTGGGTAATACGGGGGAGTGCCATGATGGTGCCCTCAGTGAGCCAGAGAGTTCAGTGTACGGGAATTCGTTTGCGAGCAGAACTGATAATATTCATTTTGCCTTCTCTTAACTATTTATCTCTTTCGATAATTAATTAGAGATGCAGATAAAAAAATTAAAGGCAATTATTCTCCGATAAAGACGTTGGTTAACAGAGTACAGACTCGTTTATTGATGAGCATAGTGACAAGAAAATCAATACGGCCCGAAATATAGCTTCCAGGCCATACAGTATTTACTCAAACAAATTACTATGCAGTTTTTGCACCACCTGCTCGGCATCTTCGCCGGGCACCAGGAAGCACAGGTTATGGCTGGATGCGCCGTAACAAATCATGCGAATGTTGAACGGTTCCAGTACGCCGAATACCTCTTTGCCAACGCCGCAGGCTTTTGACAGGTCATTGCCAATCAACGCGACCAGCGCCAGACCTTCTTCCACCTCCACCCGGCACAGTGCGGAAAGCTCCATCAGCAGAGATTGCGTCAGCAACGTATCGCCAGTGGAGGTTGAACCGGTGGTATCAAGGGTTAATGCCACGCTCACTTCTGACGTGGTGATTAAGTCTACCGAAATATTATGCCGCGCGAGGATGCCGAAAACTTCCGCGAGGAAGCCGCGAGAATGCAGCATATTCAGGCTGTGCAAAGTGAGCAGAGTCTGATTGCGACGAAGCGCCAGCGCGCGGAACAGCGGCGGATTTTCAGTTTTATTGCACACCAGCGTACCACCTGCGCGTGGGTCTTTGCTGGAGCCGACAAAGACCGGGATATCGCTGCGTACTGCGGGTAGCAACGTTGCCGGATGCAGTACTTTTGCACCAAAAGTTGCCATCTCTGCCGCTTCGGCAAACGCGATTTCATCAATGCGTTTTGCTGCGGAAACTACGCGTGGATCGGTGGTGTAGATGCCCGGGACGTCGGTCCAGATATCAACACGAGATGCGTGTAAAGCCTCCGCCAACAAGGCTGCCGTATAATCGCTGCCTCCACGGCCAAGCGTCGTTGTACGACCTTTATTTTCGCTACCGATAAATCCCTGGGTGATCACTAAGCCTTCATTGAGGCGTGGGAGCAGCTGCAGCGCGGCCAGTTCCGCCAGCGCGGCTACATCTGGCTCTGCACGACCAAATCGGTCGTTGGTACGCATCACTTTACGTACATCAAACCACTGTGCCTGAACATCGCGTTCGCGCAGGATTTCGACAAACAGCAGGGTCGACATCAGCTCGCCGTGGCTGACCAGCTCATCTGTCAGCGCCGGAGACGTTGCCAGCGCCGCCGCTTCTGCCAGAACAGTAATGTTCTCCAGCAGACGTTCAATCTCTTCACGGATAACGTTCGGGTAACGCAGACGTTCCAGAATGGCAAACTGGATGTTGCGAATAGCGTCGAGTTTTTCGAATCGCTCGCCAGGTTCCAGCCCTTCCGCTAAAGCGACCAGCAGATTAGTGATACCAGCAGAAGCCGAGAGGACTACTAAACGCACGTTGGCATCAGAAAGCACAATATCAGCGCTGCGGTTCATGGCGTCAAAATCAGCTACGCTGGTACCGCCAAATTTGGAGACAACAATTTCAGACATAACTACCTCGTGTCAGGGGATCCATTTTCAGCCTTGGCACAAGGGAAGAGCGGAAGACGGGTGGGCGCAGAGCGATACTTCGCTACTATTTTCACCCAGAAGTGCTCCACCACTTGCGAAACGCCCGACTGCGAACGCTTCTGGTGACAACCCAGGGGATTCAGCCCCTGTAGCCGATGAGCCGTTCAATCACCTCGGCGATGCACCCCCTCAGGTGTTATCACAGGACTGGCTCCTCCAACACCGTTACTTGGGCAACGCGCCTCTTCTGGCCTGCGCTAGCGCAGGTAGTACATTTATAAATAAAGGGTGAGCGGGGCGGTTGTCAACGACGGGGTCATGCGGATTTTTCATCCACTCCTGGCGGTCAGTAGTTCAGCTAATAAATGCTTCACTGCGCGAAGGGTTTACACTCAACATTACACTAACGGCACTAAAACCATCACATTTTTCTGTGACTGGCGCTACAATCTTCCAAAGTCACAATTCTCAAAATCAGAAGAGTATTGCTAATGAAAAACATCAATCCAACGCAGACCGCTGCCTGGCAGGCACTACAGAAACACTTCGATGAAATGAAAGACGTTACGATCGCCGATCTTTTTGCTAAAGACGGCGATCGTTTTTCTAAGTTCTCCGCAACCTTCGACGATCAGATGCTGGTGGATTACTCCAAAAACCGCATCACTGAAGAGACGCTGGCGAAATTACAGGATCTGGCGAAAGAGTGCGATCTGGCGGGCGCGATTAAGTCGATGTTCTCTGGCGAGAAGATCAACCGCACTGAAAACCGCGCCGTGCTGCACGTAGCGCTGCGTAATCGTAGCAATACCCCGATTCTGGTTGATGGCAAAGATGTTATGCCAGAAGTCAACGCGGTGCTGGAGAAGATGAAAACCTTCTCGGAAGCGATTATCTCCGGTGAGTGGAAGGGTTATACCGGCAAAGCAATCACTGACGTAGTGAACATCGGGATCGGCGGTTCTGACCTCGGCCCGTACATGGTGACCGAAGCACTGCGTCCGTACAAAAACCACCTGAACATGCACTTTGTTTCTAACGTCGATGGGACTCACATCGCGGAAGTGCTGAAAAAAGTAAACCCGGAAACCACGCTGTTCCTGGTAGCATCTAAAACCTTCACCACTCAGGAAACCATGACCAACGCCCATAGCGCGCGTGACTGGTTCCTGAAAGCGGCAGGTGATGAAAAACACGTTGCGAAACATTTTGCGGCGCTCTCAACCAATGCCAAAGCCGTTGGCGAGTTTGGTATTGATACTGCCAACATGTTCGAGTTCTGGGACTGGGTCGGCGGCCGTTACTCTTTGTGGTCAGCGATTGGCCTGTCGATTGTTCTCTCCATCGGCTTTGATAACTTCGTTGAACTGCTTTCTGGCGCACACGCAATGGACAAGCATTTCTCCACCACGCCTGCCGAGAAAAACCTGCCTGTCCTGCTGGCGCTGATTGGCATCTGGTACAACAATTTCTTTGGTGCGGAAACTGAAGCGATTCTGCCGTATGACCAGTATATGCACCGTTTCGCGGCGTACTTCCAGCAGGGCAATATGGAGTCCAACGGTAAGTATGTTGACCGTAACGGTTACGTTGTGGATTACCAGACTGGCCCGATTATCTGGGGTGAACCAGGCACTAACGGTCAGCACGCGTTCTACCAGCTGATCCACCAGGGAACCAAAATGGTACCGTGCGATTTCATCGCCCCGGCTATCACCCATAACCCGCTCTCTGATCACCACCAGAAACTGCTGTCTAACTTCTTCGCCCAGACCGAAGCGCTGGCGTTTGGTAAATCCCGCGAAGTGGTTGAGCAGGAATATCGCGATCAGGGTAAAGATCCGGCAACGCTTGACTACGTGGTGCCGTTCAAAGTGTTCGAAGGTAACCGCCCGACCAACTCCATCCTGCTGCGCGAAATCACTCCGTTCAGCCTGGGTGCGTTGATTGCGCTGTATGAGCACAAAATCTTTACTCAGGGCGTGATCCTGAACATCTTCACCTTCGACCAGTGGGGCGTGGAGCTGGGTAAACAACTGGCAAACCGTATTCTGCCAGAGCTGAAAGATGATAAAGAAATCAGCAGCCACGATAGCTCGACCAATGGTCTGATTAACCGCTATAAAGCGTGGCGCGGTTAATCATCATGCGTGCCTGATGCCGATATGTAGGCCGGATAAGGCGTTTACGCCGCATCCGGCAACCGGAGCCTGATGCCAATATCGACATTAATGCATAGTATGAGGAGTTAAATAACCTTAAAAACAATGCCGACAATAAGTTGGCATTGTTTTATCAGATAAATCCCCTTGTCTGTGATTTAACGGAAATCATACCGTGAGGTTAATCATAAAATAGATTTTTAATCGTTGTTTATTTCGGAGAATACGCAGATTAATTACTTTTGTTTTTATTTTAAGTTTATGATTTTTATTGTTATTCAAATATAAGTTGAAACTTATATTTGATATTCATTCCAATTATCCTAAAACTCCATCGCTAATTCCCCGCGCCGTAATTCGCATGCTTTAGTTGTGTATACTCGATCCCGCCCGAAATGTTTTTGGGTAAATCTCCATTCATTC
Source organism: Shigella sp. SIG6 (assembly GCF_053555815.1). NCBI lineage: Bacteria > Pseudomonadati > Pseudomonadota > Gammaproteobacteria > Enterobacterales > Enterobacteriaceae > Shigella > Shigella sp. SIG6. The sequence continues at coordinate 19,387 of NZ_JBQZXC010000034.1, forward strand.
AATGAAGGGAAATTGTTATGAAAAAAGTTCTGTATGGCATTTTTGCCATATCTGCGCTTGCGGCGACTTCTGCGTGGGCTGCACCTGTACAGGTGGGCGAAGCGGCAGAGTCGGCAGCAACGTCGGTTTCGGCGGGGAGTTCCTCCGCGACCAGCGTCAGCACCGTAAGCTCGGCGGTGGGTGTCGCGCTCGCGGCAACCGGTGGCGGTGATGGTTCTAATACCGGGACCACCACAACCACAACCACGACCACCAGTACCCAGTAATAAAGTATGTATCCCCAAAATAATTTGAGTCATTGCATCTGTGGCTTGAAGTATGAAGGGATTTACCATAACCACACTCCGGTGTGGTTATTCTGCCCCTCTGGAGAAGAGTCGTGAAGCGACCTGCACTCATTCTTATCTGCCTGCTATTACAGGCCTGTTCAGCCACGACTAAAGAGCTGGGCAATTCACTGTGGGACAGTCTGTTCGGCACGCCAGGCGTACAGCTGACGGACGATGATATTCAAAATATGCCCTACGCCAGCCAGTACATGCAGCTTAATGGCGGGCCGCAATTGTTTGTGGTGCTGGCCTTCGCTGAAGACGGACAACAAAAATGGGTCACTCAGGATCAAGCCACTCTTGTCACACAACATGGTCGTCTGGTGAAGACTTTGCTTGGCGGCGACAACCTGATTGAAGTGAATAACCTTGCCGCCGACCCGCTGATTAAACCCGCACAAATTGTTGATGGTGCAACATGGACGCGCACGATGGGCTGGACCGAGTACCAGCAGGTACGCTACGCCACCGCACGCTCAGTCTTCAAATGGGATGGCACCGATACCGTCAAGGTCGGCAGCGATGAAACCCTGGTTCGCGTGCTGGACGAAGAAGTCTCCACCGACCAGGCGCGCTGGCATAACCGCTACTGGATCGACAGCGAAGGGCAAATTCGCCAGTCGGAACAGTATCTCGGCGCGGATTATTTCCCGGTGAAAACCACTCTCATCAAGGCGGCAAAACAATGATTAAACAAACTATTGTCGCGTTGCTTTTGAGTGTGGGAGCGTCATCGGTCTTCGCGGCAGGAACCGTCAAGGTGTTCAGCAATGGCAGCAGTGAGGCCAAAACGCTAACGGGCGCAGAGCATTTAATCGATCTGGTAGGGCAACCTCGACTGGCAAACAGCTGGTGGCCTGGTGCGGTGATTAGCGAAGAGCTGGCAACGGCGGCAGCATTGCGTCAGCAGCAGGCGTTGCTGACACGGCTGGCAGAACAGGGCGCAGATTCCAGCACCGACGATGCCGCCGCCATTAACGCCTTACGCCAGCAAATCCAGGCATTGAAAGTGACAGGCAGGCAAAAAATCAATCTTGATCCCGATATCGTCCGCGTTGCCGAACGCGGTAACCCGCCGTTGCAGGGCAACTACACGCTGTGGGTCGGACCACCGCCGTCCACGGTCACGTTGTTCGGGCTTATCAGCCATCCTGGCAATCAGCCATTCACTCCAGGTCGCGACGTGGCGAGCTATCTCTCTGACCAGAGCCTGCTCAGCGGTGCGGATCGCAGCTACGCGTGGGTCGTTTACCCGGACGGACGTACGCAAAAAGCGCCGGTGGCTTACTGGAACAAGCGTCACGTAGAGCCGATGCCCGGCAGCATTATTTATGTTGGCCTCGCAGATTCCGTCTGGAGTGAGACGCCTGATGCCCTTAACGCCGACATTCTTCAGACTCTGACGCAGCGGATACCCCAATAATGAAAAAAAGACATCTGCTTAGCTTACTGGCGCTGGGCATTAGCACAGCTTGCTACGGCGAAACATATCCTGCGCCCATTGGTCCGTCGCAGTCGGATTTCGGTGGCGTAGGATTATTACAAACTCCCACCGCGCGTATGGCACGGGAAGGGGAGTTGAGTCTGAACTATCGCGATAACGATCAGTACCGTTATTACTCAGCTTCAGTGCAACTCTTCCCGTGGCTGGAAACAACGCTGCGCTACACCGACGTGCGCACCCGGCAGTACAGCAGCGTCGAAGCGTTCTCTGGCGATCAAACGTATAAAGATAAAGCCTTCGATCTCAAACTGCGTTTGTGGGAAGAGAGTTACTGGCTGCCGCAAGTGGCGGTTGGTGCGCGGGATATCGGCGGTACGGGGCTGTTTGATGCGGAATATCTTGTTGCCAGCAAAGCCTGGGGGCCGTTCGATTTTACGCTCGGCCTGGGCTGGGGATATCTGGGCACCAGCGGTAATGTAAAAAATCCGCTCTGTTCAGCCAGTGATAAATATTGCTATCGCGATAACAGCTACAAACAGGCGGGATCTATCGACGGTAGCCAGATGTTCCACGGTCCTGCCTCACTGTTTGGCGGTGTGGAATACCAGACGCCCTGGCAACCGCTGCGTCTGAAACTGGAGTATGAAGGTAATAATTATCAGCAGGATTTTGCCGGGAAGCTGGAGCAAAAAAGTAAGTTTAACGTCGGGGCGATTTATCGCGTTACCGATTGGGCCGACGTTAACCTTAGCTATGAACGTGGCAACACCTTTATGTTTGGCGTCACGCTGCGCACCAACTTTAACGATCTGCGCCCGTCCTACATCGATAACGCCCGCCCGCAATATCAACCGCAGCCGCAGGATGCCATTTTGCAGCATTCGGTGGTGGCGAATCAGTTAACGTTGCTGAAATACAACGCCGGACTTGCCGATCCGCAGATCTAGGCGAAAGGCGATACGCTGTATGTTACCGGCGAGCAGGTGAAATATCGTGATTCGCGCGAAGGGATCATCCGTGCTAATCGGATCGTGATGAACGATCTGCCGGATGGGATCAAAACGATCCGCATTACGGAAAATCGCCTTAACATGCCGCAAGTGACGACGGAAACCGATGTCGCCAGCCTGAAAAATCATCTCGCCGGAGAGCCGTTGGGCCACGAAACGACGCTGGCGCACAAACGCGTCGAGCCAGTGGTTCCGAAGTCCACCGAGCAGGGCTGGTATATCGACAAATCACGCTTTGATTTCCATATCGATCCGGTGCTGAACCAGTCGGTCGGTGGCCCGGAAAACTTTTACATGTATCAGCTGGGCGTGATGGGAACGGCAGATTTGTGGCTGACGGACCATCTACTGACCACCGGCAGCCTGTTTGCAAATCTTGCCAACAACTACGACAAGTTTAACTACACCAATCCACCGCAGGACTCGCACTTACCGCGCGTTCGTACCCATGTGCGCGAGTATGTGCAGAACGATGTCTATGTGAATAACCTGCAAGCCAACTACTTCCAGCATCTGGGCAACGGCTTCTACGGTCAGGTCTATGGAGGTTATCTCGAAACCATGTTTGGCGGTGCGGGGGCCGAAGTGTTGTATCGTCCGCTGGACAGTAACTGGGCGTTTGGTCTGGATGCCAACTACGTTAAACAGCGCGACTGGCGTAGTGCAAAAGATATGATGAAATTCACCGACTACAGCGTGAAAACCGGACATCTGACCGCCTACTGGACGCCATCTTTCGCCCAGGACGTGTTGGTGAAAGCCAGCGTCGGGCAGTATCTGGCAGGGGATAAAGGCGGCACGCTGGAGATCGCTAAACGCTTTGACAGCGGCGTGGTGGTGGGTGGCTATGCCACGATCACCAACGTTTCGAAAGAGGAGTACGGCGAAGGGGACTTCACCAAAGGCGTGTATGTCTCGGTACCGTTGGATCTCTTCTCGTCTGGCCCGATACGCAGCCGTGCGGCGATTGGCTGGACGCCGCTGACGCGTGACGGTGGTCAGCAACTTGGGCGTAAGTTCCAGTTGTATGACATGACCAGCGACCGTAGCGTAAATTTCCGCTAAGTCATGGGAAAGGTGCCAGTTTTCGCACTCACTGGCACCCTCATTCTTAATGACCTGTTGAGCCATCAGGAACGCAGTTCACCCCCGGTTTACGATCTGGTGTGTAAAGGCGAAAACATTCTGTCTTCCTGTCCGTCGATATCGGTTGCAGGTCTGGTTGCCTGAGCGACTGGGCCATCATTGGGCTGGAGACATTGCTTTGCGGTAGGTCGGCTTTATCAGCAGTACCGAGCGGACCAGCATAAGCAGGAAGAACAGAGACTGATAACATCAAAGCAGCAAAATAAGGCTTTATTTTTACCACCTTTATCAGGTTACGTTTCATTTGTTCCAGAGGAACATTGTCGATTTTTCGCGCATTGCTGGTGGCTGGGAATCACCTGAATGGGTGATTTTTGAATTACCGGCTTTGGTGCGGTTTGTCTTGCCGGATGCGCCGCCAGGCGCGGCTTATCCGGCCTACGGGTAGGTATATCCGGCTTTGGTGGAGGCGCGCTCCAAATCCAGGTTGAACAAAACATACACAAAAAATATAGATCTCCGTCACATTTTTGCGTTATACAGGAAGCTCGCCACTGTGAAGGAGGTACTGCTATGACGTCACTCTCTCGTCCGCGCGTGGAGTTTATCTCCACCATTTTGCAGACCGTACTCAATCTTGGCCTGCTGTGCCTCGGCCTGATTTTGGTTGTCTTCCTCGGCAAAGAAACGGTGCATCTGGCTGATGTGCTGTTCGCGCCAGAACAAACCAGCAAATATGAGCTGGTAGAAGGACTGGTGGTTTACTTTCTCTATTTCGAATTTATCGCGCTGATTGTGAAGTACTTTCAGTCCGGTTTTCACTTCCCGCTACGTTACTTTGTCTATATTGGGATCACCGCCATTGTGCGCTTGATCATCGTCGATCATAAATCGCCACTGGATGTGTTGATCTACTCGGCTGCGATCCTGTTACTGGTGATCACCCTGTGGCTGTGTAATTCGAAACGGCTGAAGCGGGAGTAAAAAGACAGCACGCCGAAATGGCGCGGCGTGCTGGACAGGAAGATTACAGCGTAGCAGTTTGTTGTGTTTTCTTCGTTTCCGGTTCCCAGAGCGCTTCCAGCTCCTCAAGGGTTTTACCTTTGGTTTCCGGGACAAATTTCCACATAAACAGTGCTGCCAGAACGCCCATACAACCGTAAATCCAGTAGGAGAAACCGTTGTGGAAATGGGCCACCAGCCAGGAGTTTTTGTCCATCATCGGGAAGGTCCAGGAGACGAAGTAGTTCGCCAGCCACTGGGCCGCCACCGCGATTGCCAGCGCTTTACCACGAATAGCATTCGGGAAGATTTCCGACAGCAGTACCCAGCATACCGGACCCCAGGACATGGCAAAGGCGGCAACATAGAACAGCATCGACAGTAGCGCCACAATACCCGATGCCTGAGTGTAAAACGCGGTACCGAGGCTAAACATACCGATTGCCATTCCGAGTGCGCCGATAATTTGCAGTGGCTTACGACCAAATTTATCCACAGTCATAATTGCCAGTACGGTAAAGGTGAGGTTGATAACTCCGACAATAATGGTCTGCAACAGCGCGATATCCGTGCTGGCCCCCAGCGTTTTGAACACTTCCGGCGCGTAGTACAGCACCACATTGATGCCGACAAATTGCTGGAAGATGGAGAGCATAACGCCGATTACAATCACGCCCACGCCAAACATCAGCAGACGACCACCGGTTTTGCGGCCATGATCCAGGGAGTGTTTAATTTCCTGTACTGCCTGAGTTGCAAGCGTGTTGCCCATAATTTTGCGCAGGATACTTTCCGTCTGTTCTTGCTTGCCGCGTGACATCAGCCAGCGAGGACTTTCTGGCACGGTATACAGCAGCATTAAGAACAGCAGTGCAGGGATACATTCCGAGGCAAACATATAACGCCTGCCGTCAGTATTCAGCCAGCTGGCATCACCGGAACGGGCAATAAAATAGTTTACGCAGTAAACTAAAAGTTGCCCGAAAATAATCGCAAACTGGTTAAATGAAACCAGTTTTCCGCGAATATGAGCTGGAGCCAGTTCCGCAATATACATTGGTGAAAGCATTGAGGCTAAACCAACGCCAATACCGCCAATAATACGATAAATAACAAATTCCGGGACATAACCTGCCAGATAAATAGGTACTGTGTTGTCCGGGTTTATAGAGGTAAAACCAAGTTCTGGCCAGGCAGAACCTACACCAGAAATAAAAAACAGGACAGCAGAAATCTTAAGTGAATCACGACGGCCGAAGCGGTTACTGCAATAACCACCGAGGGCACCGCCGATGATGCAACCAATCAGAGCGCTGGCTACGCAAAATCCTAACAGGGAGTTGGCAGCGGATTCACTTAAGTTTTGTGGAGCAACAAAGACGGTATTGAGTGACTCAACAGTACCGGAAATAACGGCGGTGTCGTAGCCAAATAATAAACCACCTAATGTAGCGACTAAGGTAATCGAAAATATATAACTGGAATTATACTGGGTATTCATTCAGACCTGCCTTAGACCATTCTGATCTTTTATCAGTGCATTGATGTTGGAATTGTCAGGCAGTTAAGGCAATTATCATTTTTTACAATGCGTTTACGTAATGTCTTTTCTGTGATCTTAATTGTGATAATTATCAAAAATTGATGAAAACAATACTATTGCCGTGACTCAGAGCACGAAAGAGAATTATCGTAAGTGGGAAAACAAATAACGTAAAAATAATAAGTTCTATGATGGGAATATTAACCGGCGAACGATTCAGATTGCAGACGAAAGAAAAAAAGGCGCTCCGTGGAGCGCCGAATAATAGTCACAAGTTGGGATAACGTAAGTTGAGGGTGCAGCGGCATAACATTGGCAGAACAACATCTTTAACCTTTCACACCACCTGCCGTCAGGCCGTTGACCAGCCAGCGTTGAGCCAGCAAGAAGACGATGGTGATCGGTAATGCAGACATCACGGCAGCGGCGGCAAAGTCACCCCACAGGTAGTTTTGCGGGTTGAGGTATTGCTGCATCCCCACGGCCAGGGTGTAGCTGTTTACGTCACGCAGTAACAGCGACGCGACCGGAACTTCAGTAATGGCAGCGATAAACGACAGGATGAATACCACCGCCAGAATCGGTACTGACAGCGGCAACAGGACAAGGCGGAAGGCCTGCCACGGTGTCGCACCATCCAGCGCAGCCGCTTCTTCCAGCGAACTGTCGATGGTTTCGAAATAGCCTTTGATGGTCCAGACATGCAGCGCAATCCCACCCAGATACGCGAAAATTACGCCGCCGTGAGTATTTAGGCCAATGAATGGAATGTACTCACCCAGACGATCAAACAACGCATACAACGCGACCAGTGAAAGTACTGCCGGGAACATCTGGAAAATCAGCATTCCTTTCAGCAGCGTCGCTTTGCCTGGAAAGCGCATACGGGCGAAAGCGTAGGCGCAGGTGGTGGAGAGCGCCACAATGCCAATCGCGGAAATCCCAGCGACCTTTACCGAGTTCCACAGCCACAGCAGTACCGGGAATGGCGGTGGCGTAATGCGACCATCAGCCTGTTCAACGCTAAAACCTAACGCCAGTTTCCAGTGATCCCAGGAGATTTGCTCCGGGATCAGGCTACCGGTCGCGAAGTTTCCCTGACGCAGCGAGATAGCGACGACCATCAGCAGCGGGAACATAATCGCCGCGATAAAAAGTAGCAGTAGCAGGTGAGTAATAAACAAACGTGCTTTTTGCGATTTCGGTTGGACCATTGCCATTTTTGTTATCTCCCTTAATCAAACTTCATTCGCGTGGCTTTCAGGTTCACTATCGCCAGCGCACCCACCAGCAGGAAGATCAGCGTGGCAATTGCTGCCGCCAGACCGAAGTCCTGACCCCCGCCGCCTTCAAAAGCGATACGGTAGGTGTAGTTAACAAGCAGGTCGGTATAACCGGCTGGCGTGGTCGTGCCAAGACGATCCGGGCCGCCGTTGGTTAACAGCTGAATCAGCACGAAGTTGTTAAAGTTAAAGGCGAAGCTGGCGATCATCAGCGGCGTCAGCGGTTTAATCAGCAGCGGCAGCGTAATCTTAAAGAAGTTCTGGAACGGACCTGCGCCATCCATTGCTGAGGCTTCATACAAATCGTCCGGAATCGCTTTCAGCAAGCCCATGCAGAGGATCATCATGTACGGATAACCCAGCCAGGTATTGACGATAATCAGCATCGTGCGAGCGGTGGTCGGATCGCTGAACCAGGCGGGCTTCACGCCAAACAGCGCGCTCAACATCATGTTGATTTCACCGAAGCTCTGGTTAAACAATCCTTTGAAAATCAAGATTGAAATGAACGATGGCACCGCGTAGGGCAGAATCAGCAGGACGCGATAGACCGCTTTGCCGCGCAACGCTTCCCACTGCACCAGACATGCCAGAACCATGCCGACCGCCACCGTTAAAAAGACAGTGATCAGCGAGAACACCACGGTCCAGACGAAAATGGCGAGGAACGGTTTCTGAATGCCTTCGTCGGTAAAGACGCGGGTAAAGTTTTTCCAGCCGGTGGTCACGGTGTAACCGGGGCTTAGCTTTTCATCCCCCCAGTTGCCGTCGGCGGTAATGGACTGGTAAAAGCCAATTTGGTTATTCGGACGATATTTCACGCCACTCTGATTATTCGTCAACGTGCCGTCACCGTCGAGTGTGTAGAGCGGCTGCGTGCCAGAAAACTGGCGCAGGGAGCTCATCATCACTTTGTTGCCATCCGGCAGAATGGCGGTAATGTCACTCAGCGCCTGACGATTCTGGGTAATCACGCGCAGATTCGCGCGTTCGCCTTCGGGCTGGGCGGTCGTTTCTTTCAGTTGCAGTTTTTGCTCGCCGCCAAATTTAAACGCGTCGGAGAGGTAATTTTTGCCGGTTTCGCCGTCGCTGAGCGCCAGTTGCCACTTATCGCCCGCCGGGTAAAGACCAAAGTTATAGGTTTTGCCTGCTTGCCAGGAGCGATCTAACAACACTTCCTGCGCACGTTCAAAAGTCAGCTGGTTAGTGCTGCTGTAGTTGGTGAAGGCAATGGCGATGGTGCAGACCAGAGGGAAGAGGACGAATAATCCCATTCCAGCCATTCCCGGGTAAACATAGCGCCAGGCGTAGGCTTTACGATTGGCGAAAATATACAGCCCCGCTGAACTCAATATCAGCGTGGTAATGGCGAACAGGTATTCCCCTTGTGCGTACATTAAAACAACAAGGTAACCCACCAGCAGGCCGAGCAGACCTAGCACTGACCATTTCAGCGCGTCGCTTTGCCACCAATGTTTCTTTTTAATGACATCCATGGGGTTCTTCCTCATTCCAGGACGGATAAGGCTTTCACGCCTTATCCGACAACAACTGCCTGATGCGACACTGATGCGTCTTATCAGGCCTACATGCGTTTCAGTTTTGTAGGCCGGACAAGGCGTTCACGCCGCATCCGGCATTTCACAGCATTACTTGGTGATACGAGTCTGCGCGTCTTTCAGGGCTTCATCGACAGTCTGACGACCGCTGGCGGCGTTGATCACCGCAGTACGTACGGCATACCAGAAAGCGGACATCTGCGGGATGTTCGGCATGATTTCACCTTTCTGGGCGTTTTCCATGGTGGCGGCAATACGTGGATCTTTCGCCAACTCTTCCTCGTAAGACTTCAGCGCTACGGCACCCAGCGGTTTGTCTTTATTAACCGCTTCCAGACCTTCATCAGTCAGCAGATAGTTTTCGAGGAACTCTTTCGCCAGCTCTTTGTTCGGACTGGCGGCGTTAATACCGGTGCTCAGCACGCCAACGAACGGTTTAGATGGTTGACCCTTGAAGGTCGGCAGTACCGTTACACCATAATTCACTTTGCTGGTGTCGATGTTGGACCATGCCCACGGGCCGTTGATGGTCATCGCTGTTTCGCCTTTATTAAAGGCAGCTTCTGCGATGGAGTAATCGGTGTCTGCATTCATGTGTTTGTTTTTAATCAGGTCAACCAGGAAGGTCAGACCCGCTTTCGCGCCAGCGTTATCCACGCCCACGTCTTTAATGTCGTACTTGCCGTTTTCATACTTGAACGCATAACCCCCGTCAGCAGCAATCAGCGGCCAGGTGAAGTACGGTTCTTGCAGGTTGAACATCAGCGCGCTCTTACCTTTCGCTTTCAGTTCTTTATCCAGCGCCGGGATCTCTTCCCAGGTTTTTGGCGGGTTCGGCAGCAGATCTTTGTTATAAATCAGCGATAACGCTTCAACAGCGATCGGGTAAGCAATCAGCTTGCCGTTGTAACGTACGGCATCCCATGTAAACGGATACAGCTTGTCCTGGAACGCTTTGTCCGGGGTGATTTCAGCCAACAGGCCAGATTGAGCGTAGCCACCAAAGCGGTCGTGCGCCCAGAAGATAATGTCAGGGCCATCGCCAGTTGCCGCAACCTGAGGGAATTTCTCTTCCAGTTTATCCGGATGCTCAACGGTGACTTTAATTCCGGTATCTTTCTCGAATTTCTTACCGACTTCAGCGAGACCGTTATAGCCTTTATCGCTGTTAATCCAGATTACCAGTTTACCTTCTTCGATTTTGGCGAGAGCCGAGGCGGAAAACATCATCGTCGTTAATGCGGATAATGCGAGGATGCGTGCACCTGTTTTTATTTTCATAATCTATGGTCCTTGTTGGTGAAGTGCTCGTGAAAACACCTAAACGGACTCTAGTTTCTTTATACGGCAACCTCTTTCCATCCTCCTTGCCCCTACGCCCCACCGTTGCTTTGTGTGATCTCTGTTACAGAATTGGCGGTAATGTGGGGATGCGCACATAAAATCGCCACGATTTTTGCAAGCAACATCACGAAATTCCTTACATGACCTCGGTTTAGTTCACAGAAGCCGCGTTCTCATCCTCCCGCCTCCTCCCCCATAAAAAAGCCAGGGGGTGGAGGATTTAAGCCATCTCCTGATGACGCATAGTCAGCCCATCATGAATGTTGCTGTCGATGACAGGTTGTTACAAAGGGAGAAGGGCATGGCGAGCGTACAGCTGCAAAATGTAACGAAAGCCTGGGGCGAGGTCGTGGTATCGAAAGATATCAATCTCGATATCCATGAAGGTGAATTCGTGGTGTTTGTCGGACCGTCTGGCTGCGGTAAATCGACTTTACTGCGCATGATTGCCGGGCTTGAGACGATCACCAGCGGCGACCTGTTCATCGGTGAGAAACGGATGAATGACACTCCGCCAGCAGAACGCGGCGTTGGTATGGTGTTTCAGTCTTACGCGCTCTATCCCCACCTGTCAGTAGCAGAAAACATGTCATTTGGCCTGAAACTGGCTGGCGCAAAAAAAGAGGTGATTAACCAACGCGTCAACCAGGTGGCGGAAGTGCTGCAACTGGCGCATTTGCTGGATCGCAAACCGAAAGCGCTCTCCGGTGGTCAGCGTCAGCGCGTGGCGATTGGCCGTACGCTGGTGGCCGAGCCAAGCGTATTTTTGCTCGATGAACCGCTCTCCAACCTCGATGCTGCACTGCGTGTGCAAATGCGTATCGAAATCTCCCGTCTGCATAAACGCCTGGGCCGCACAATGATTTACGTCACCCACGATCAGGTCGAAGCGATGACGCTGGCCGACAAAATCGTGGTGCTGGACGCCGGTCGCGTGGCACAGGTTGGGAAACCGCTGGAACTGTACCACTATCCGGCAGACCGTTTTGTCGCCGGATTTATCGGTTCGCCAAAGATGAACTTCCTGCCGGTAAAAGTGACCGCCACCGCAATCGATCAAGTGCAGGTGGAGCTGCCGATGCCAAATCGTCAACAAGTCTGGCTGCCTGTTGAAAGCCGTGATGTCCAGGTTGGAGCCAATATGTCGCTGGGTATTCGCCCGGAACATCTACTGCCGAGTGATATCGCTGACGTCATCCTTGAGGGTGAAGTTCAGGTCGTCGAGCAACTCGGCAACGAAACCCAAATCCATATCCAGATCCCTTCCATTCGTCAAAACCTGGTGTACCGCCAGAACGACGTGGTGTTGGTAGAAGAAGGTGCCACATTCGCTATCGGCCTGCCGCCAGAGCGTTGCCATCTGTTCCGTGAGGATGGCACTGCATGTCGTCGACTGCATAAGGAGCCGGGCGTTTAAGCACCCCACAAAACACACAAAGCCTGTCACAGGTGATGTGAAAAAAGAAAAGCAATGACTCAGGAGATAGAATGATGATTACTCTGCGCAAACTTCCTCTGGCGGTTGCCGTCGCAGCGGGCGTAATGTCTGCTCAGGCAATGGCTGTTGATTTCCACGGCTATGCACGTTCCGGTATTGGCTGGACAGGTAGCGGCGGTGAACAACAGTGTTTCCAGACTACCGGTGCTCAAAGTAAATACCGTCTTGGCAACGAATGTGAAACTTATGCTGAATTAAAATTGGGTCAGGAAGTGTGGAAAGAGGGCGATAAGAGCTTCTATTTCGACACTAACGTGGCCTATTCCGTCGCGCAACAGAATGACTGGGAAGCTACCGATCCGGCCTTCCGTGAAGCAAACGTGCAGGGAAAAAACCTGATCGAATGGCTGCCAGGTTCCACCATCTGGGCAGGTAAGCGCTTCTACCAACGTCATGACGTTCATATGATCGACTTCTACTACTGGGATATTTCTGGTCCTGGTGCCGGTCTGGAAAACATCGATGTTGGCTTCGGTAAACTCTCTCTGGCAGCAACCCGCTCCTCTGAAGCTGGTGGTTCTTCCTCTTTTGCCAGCAACAATATTTATGACTATACCAACGAAACCGCGAACGACGTTTTCGATGTGCGTTTAGCGCAGATGGAAATCAACCCGGGCGGCACATTAGAACTGGGTGTCGACTACGGTCGTGCCAACCTGCGTGATAACTATCGTCTGGTTGATGGCGCATCGAAAGACGGCTGGTTATTCACTGCTGAACATACTCAGAGTGTCCTGAAGGGCTTTAACAAGTTTGTTGTTCAGTACGCTACTGACTCGATGACCTCGCAGGGTAAAGGTCTGTCGCAGGGTTCTGGTGTCGCGTTTGATAACGAAAAATTTGCCTACAATATCAACAACAACGGTCACATGCTGCGTATCCTCGACCACGGTGCGATCTCCATGGGCGACAACTGGGACATGATGTACGTGGGTATGTACCAGGATATCAACTGGGATAACGACAACGGCACCAAGTGGTGGACCGTTGGTATTCGCCCGATGTACAAGTGGACGCCAATCATGAGCACCGTGATGGAAATCGGCTACGACAACGTCGAATCCCAGCGCACCGGCGACAAGAACAATCAGTACAAAATTACCCTCGCACAACAATGGCAGGCTGGCGACAGCATCTGGTCACGCCCGGCTATTCGTGTCTTCGCAACCTACGCCAAGTGGGATGAGAAATGGGGTTACGACTACAACGGCGATAGCAAGGTTAACCCGAACTACGGCAAAGCCGTTCCTACTGATTTCAACGGCGGCAGCTTCGGTCGTGGCGACAGCGACGAGTGGACCTTCGGTGCCCAGATGGAAATCTGGTGGTAATAGCAAAACCTGGGCCGGATAAGGCGTTTACGCCGCATCCGGCATAAAAACAGGTTGTCATTATCTGAAAGGGGCGAAAGCCCCTCTGATTATCGGGTTTAGCGCGCTATTGCCTGGCTACCGCTGAGCTCCAGATTTTGAGGTGAAAACAATGAAAATGAATAAAAGTCTCATCGCCCTCTGTTTATCAGCAGGGTTACTGGCAAGCGCGCCTGGAATTAGCCTTGCCGATGTTAACTACGTACCGCAAAACACCAGCGACGCGCCAGCCATTCCATCTGCCGCGCTGCAACAACTCACCTGGACACCGGTCGATCAATCTAAAACCCAGACCACCCAACTGGCGACCGGCGGCCAACAACTGAACGTTCCCGGCATCAGTGGTCCGGTTGCTGCGTACAGCGTCCCGGCAAACATTGGCGAACTGACCCTGACGCTGACCAGCGAAGTGAACAAACAAACCAGCGTTTTTGCGCCGAACGTGCTGATTCTTGATCAGAACATGACCCCATCAGCCTTCTTCCCCAGCAGTTATTTCACCTACCAGGAACTAGGCGTGATGAGTGCAGATCGGCTGGAAGGCGTTATGCGCCTGACACCGGCGTTGGGGCAGCAAAAACTTTATGTTCTGGTCTTTACTACGGAAAAAGATCTCCAGCAGACGACCCAACTGCTCGACCCGGCTAAAGCCTATGCCAAAGGCGTCGGTAACTCGATCCCGGATATTCCCGATCCGGTTGCTCGTCATACCAGCGATGGCTTACTGAAACTGAAAGTCAAAACGAACTCCAGCTCCAGCATGTTGGTAGGACCACTATTTGGTTCTTCCGCTCCAGCTCCGGTTACGGTAGGCAACACGGCGGCACCAGCTGTGGCTGCACCTGCTCCGGTGCCGGTGAAGAAAAGCGAGCCGATGCTCAACGACACGGAAAGTTATTTTAATACCGCGATCAAAAACGCTGTCGCGAAAGGTGATGTTGATAAGGCGTTAAAACTGCTTGATGAAGCTGAACGCCTGGGATCGACATCTGCCCGTTCCACCTTTATCAGCAGTGTAAAAGGCAAGGGGTAATTACGCCCCACAGTGCTGATTTTGCAACAACTGGTGCGTCTCCTGGCGCACCTTTTTTTATGCTTCCTTCCTGGGATATGAGCGATTTTTTATAGTACTTCACTTCTTCTTCACTAAGAATGTCCATTATTTCAATGCATTATCAGAGATTCTTTTCCTTTCGCCGGTAGTGTCTGGACGCTCAGGCTACTTTTCCAGGTTATTTTATTTCTGTATTACAGAGGTTTTATGATAGGTCATATCACAAATTCTGGCGGCAATAACTCTTTGATGAAACATGATGTGGTGCAAGGAAATAATATAGTAGATCTTGATTTACT
>NZ_JBQZXC010000035.1:0-30864 GCF_053555815.1 Shigella sp. SIG6
TTCCTTCATTTATTTGCATGAATATACAAACCGAAAATAGGAGATGCAATACAAAAGCTGTGGAAATATCAAACAGCCTCTCAATTTGGCAGACAGCGTCTGCCAAATCTTTGCCGATGGGAATTCTGCAGATGGTGTCTGCGGAATTCCCAATGGTGTTAATTCGGCAGACACTGTCTGGCGAATTTCAACATGTTGAAAAAAGAGGTAAAAAAGCCTCATTTGGCGTAAGTTTTTTGCAGAGACCCCACGTTTATACCGTCGACTTAAATCCTTCGATAGCCGATCAATCAACTGTGCACCATAAGCTGCTCTGGCCTCACCACCTTGTTCAAATTCGACAATCCGTCGGCCAATTTCCCAGTACGTCGCGGTCATCAGCGCGTTAACGCTACGTACCGTTTCCGTTCGGGCGCTATCGACCAGATGAATAATGCCGTCGTGGATTTGCTGGTAGCCTGTTGAGGTTCTCTCTGAGAGCGATTCCATTATCTGTCCCTTTATATGGCGCTGCGTTGAATAATGGAATCAGCTATACGCCGGGCATCTACCGGTAACAATCCAGATGAGCGTATTACATTGGTTTTCTTCAGATTATGCGAGGCGATTTCCAGAAAGAAAGGAGAATTTCAGCGCCGACTCTTTTCTGAGGAGGCGGCGCTGGGACAGAGCTTAAACTTCCAGCCAGTTCATAATGCCGTCTGCCGCTTTGCGACCTTCGGCGATGGCGGTAACGACCAGATCGGAACCACGGACGATATCGCCGCCAGCAAAGATTTTCGGGTTGCTGGTCTGGAAAGCGTTGTCGTTGCCTTCCGGAGCGATGATGCGGCCTTGTGAATCCAGCTCGACGCTGTGTTTTGCCAGCCATTCCATGTTGTGTGGACGGAAACCAAACGCCATGATCACCGCATCTGCCGGAACGATATGTTCGGAACCTGCAACGATCTCCGCGCGGCGACGGCCTTTGGCATCCGGTTCGCCCATTTCGGTACGTACCATTTTTACGCCGCTGACTTTGCCGTTACCGTTCACTTCAATCCCCAGTGGCTGGACGTTGAATTTGAACTCTACGCCTTCTTCCCGCGCGTTTTTCACTTCGCGGCGGGAACCCGGCATGTTCTCTTCATCACGACGATAGGCACAGGTAACGTGCTTTGCCCCCTGGCGTACAGACGTGCGCACGCAGTCCATCGCAGTGTCGCCACCGCCAAGTACTACCACGCGTTTGCCTTCCATGCTGACGAACGGTTCGTCGCGGGTTTCACCAAAGCCCATTAACTGTTTGGTGTTGGCGATAAGGAACGGCAGCGCTGCGTACACGCCATCGGCGTCTTCGTTTTCCAGCCCGCCGCGCATTGACTGATAAGTCCCAACGCCAAGGAACACGGCATCGTAATCACTCAGCAGATCGTCCAGCTGTACGTCGCGGCCCACTTCGGTATTGAGTTTGAATTCAATACCCATGCCGGTGAAGATTTCACGGCGACGCGTCATTACCTCTTTTTCCAGCTTGAAGGCCGGAATACCGAAGGTCAGCAGCCCGCCAATTTCTGGATGACGGTCGAAGACAACGGCTTTTACGCCGTTACGCGTCAGGACATCCGCACACGCCAGACCTGCCGGGCCTGCACCGATAATCGCCACTTTTTTACCGGTTTGCTTCACGCCGGACATATCCGGACGCCAGCCCATTTCGAACGCTTTATCATTGATATAACGCTCAATGTTGCCGATGGTCACCGCACCGAACTCATCGTTCAGGGTGCAGGAACCTTCGCACAGACGGTCTTGCGGGCAGACACGTCCGCATACTTCCGGCAGTGTGTTGGTCTGATGCGACAGTTCTGCCGCTTCAAAAATACGCCCCTCGTTGGCGAGCTTCAGCCAGTTTGGGATGTAGTTGTGTACCGGGCATTTCCACTCGCAGTATGGGTTGCCGCACGACAGACAGCGGTCAGCCTGCGCTTTGGCCTGGCCTTCGGAAAACGGCTCGTAAATTTCAACAAACTCAATTTTACGGATCTTCAGCGGTTTCTTTGGCGGATCAACGCGCTGCAGGTCGATAAATTGATAAACATTCTGACTCATTGTTGCTACCCCTTACTGCGCCTGCACGCGCAACTCTGCTGCGCTACGACTACGGTGACCCAGCAGTGCTTTTACATCACTGGACTTCGGTTTAACCAGCGCGAATTTCGTGGCGAAGGTTGACCAGTTCGCCAGAATCTCTTCACCGCGCTGAGAACCGGTATGCTGAACATGCTCGGTGATAAGACCGCGCAGATGCTCTTCATGGATCGCCAGATCGTCGACGCTTAAGACTTCGACCAGTTCCGGGTTAACGCGTTTGCGGAAATCACCGCTTTCATCGAGAACGTAAGCGAAGCCGCCGGTCATGCCCGCGCCGAAGTTAACGCCGGTTTTACCCAGAATACAGACAATACCGCCCGTCATATATTCACAGCCGTTGTCGCCAATGCCTTCTACCACGGTGATAGCACCGGAGTTCCGCACGCCGAAACGTTCACCCGCGCGGCCTGCGGCATACAGACGACCACCGGTCGCGCCATACAGGCAGGTGTTGCCGATAATGCTTGCTTCATGGCTGCGGAAGGCGGAACCAACCGGAGGACGAATGGCGATTAAGCCGCCCGCCATGCCTTTACCGACATAGTCGTTGGCATCCCCGGTCAGGTACAGTTCCACGCCGCCCGCGTTCCACACACCGAAACTCTGGCCTGCGGTGCCGTTGAAGTACGCTTTGATAGGATCGGCTGCCAGCCCCTGATCGCCGTGCGTCTGGGCGATATAGCCTGAAAGCGACGCGCCGACAGAACGGTCGGTGTTGCGGATATCGAACCAGAAGGTTTTGCTCTGGCGTTCATCGACAAACGGTTTCGCCTGTTGCAGCAACTGCGCGTTCAGTAGGCCGTTATCAAACGGCGGGTTGTTTTCAGTGCAGTAGAGTGACTTACCTGCATGTGGCTCGGCAGTCTCCAGCAGCTTCGACAGCGCCAGTTTCTGCTGTTTGGCGGTGAAACCGTCCAGCTCTTTCAGCAGGTCGGTGCGACCAATCAGATCCACCAGACGCGTTACTCCCAGCTGTGCCATCAGCTCGCGGGTTTCACGGGCGATAAACTCAAAGTAATTAGTCACCTTGAACGGCAGGCCGTGATAGTGATTCTTACGCAGTTTGTCATCCTGAGTTGCTACACCCGTGGCGCAGTTGTTCAGGTGGCAAATACGCAGATATTTACAGCCGAGCGCCACCATTGGGCCAGTGCCGAAGCCGAAGCTTTCTGCGCCGAGAATCGCCGCTTTGATGATATCGACACCCGTTTTCAGGCCGCCATCAACCTGCAAACGAATTTTATGACGCAAGCCGTTGGCAACCAGCGCCTGTTGGGTTTCCACCAGACCGAGTTCCCACGGGCAGCCTGCATATTTCACTGACGACAGCGGGCTTGCGCCGGTGCCGCCGTCATAGCCCGCGATGGTGATCAAGTCCGCATAAGCTTTCGCCACGCCAGTCGCGATGGTGCCAACGCCTGGTTCGGACACCAGCTTAACGGAGATCATCGCTTTCGGGTTAACCTGCTTGAGGTCGAAAATAAGCTGCGCTAAGTCTTCGATAGAGTAGATATCGTGGTGCGGCGGCGGGGAGATCAGCGTCACTCCGGGCACCGAATAGCGCAGTTTGGCGATGTAAGGAGTGACTTTGTCGCCCGGCAACTGACCGCCTTCGCCCGGCTTCGCGCCCTGGGCGACTTTAATCTGAATGACGTCGGCATTGACCAGATACGCCGGAGTAACGCCGAAGCGACCAGAAGCCACCTGCTTGATGCGCGACACTTTGTTAGTGCCATAGCGCGCCGGGTCTTCGCCGCCTTCACCGGAGTTCGAGTTACCGCCGATGCTATTCATCGCTTCCGCCAGCGCCTCGTGGGCTTCCGGGCTTAACGCGCCGATAGACATCGCGGCGGTATCAAAGCGTTTAAACAGTTCGCTTGCCGGTTCAACATCAGCAATGTTGACCGCGTTTTCACCCGGCGTAATTGCCAGCAGATCGCGCAGCGTGGTTGCCGGACGCTCATTAACCAGCTTCGCGTATTCCTGATAGTCGCTGTACTCGCCGCTTTGTACCGCCTGTTGCAGCGTGCGCACCACGTCCGGGTTGTAGGCGTGGTATTCGCCGCCGTGGACGTATTTCAGCAGGCCGCCCTGGCTAATCGGCTTGCGCGCCAGCCAGGCACGTTTCGACAGATTCAGCAGATCCTGCTGGAAGTCTTCAAAGCTTGCCCCACCAATGCGGCTGACCGCGCCCTGGAAGCACAGGCCCACTACATCATCGTGTAGCCCGACCGCTTCAAACAGTTTCGAGCAGCGGTAAGAGGCGATGGTGGAGATGCCCATTTTGGACATGATTTTGTACAAGCCTTTGTTGATGCCGTTACGGTAGTTGAGCATCACGGTACGATAATCTTTGGCAATCGCGTGGGTGTCTACCAGGCGGCCCAGCGTTTCATAGGCAAGGTACGGATAAATAGCCGTCGCGCCGAAACCCAGCAACACGGCGAAGTGGTGCGGATCGCGGGCGCTGGCGGTTTCGACGATGATGTTGGCATCGCAACGCAGGCTTTGATCGACCAGACGGGTCTGGATCGCGCCAACCGCCATCGGAGCCGGAACCGGCAGGCGATCTTTAGCGATATTCCGGTCGGAGAGCACCAGCAACACGGTGCCGCTACGTACCATTTTTTCGGCTTTGTCGCATAGCTCTTTGACTGTCGCTTCGAGCGTGGTTTTAGTGACGTCAAAGGTGATATCCAGCGTATCTGCGCGGTAGTGCTCCTCTTTCATCGTCGTGAGCTGTTTGAAATCGGAGTAGAGCAGAATCGGCGATTTAAAGCTTAAACGGTGCGCCTGGCCCTCTGCTTCGCAAAAGACGTTCATTTCACGACCGATACTGGTGGCGAGCGACATAACATGCGCTTCACGCAGCGGGTCGATTGGCGGGTTAGTCACCTGGGCAAACTGCTGGCGGAAGTAGTCGTAAATAATGCGCGGCTGACTGGAGAGCACGGCGAATGGGGTATCATCGCCCATCGAACCGACCGCTTCCTGACCGTTTTCGCCCAGTACGCGAATTACGGAGTCCAGCTCTTCCGCGCTGTAGTTAAACTGTTTCTGGTAGCTGGCAAGCGTGTCGTCGTCCAGTTCGCGGCTACCCACTTCTTCATCGGGCAGATCTTCAAACGGTACCAGTCGGCGGACGTTTTTCTCCATCCACTCTTTATAAGGGTGGCGGCTTTTCAGATCGTCATCGGTTTCTGCCGAGTGCAGAATACGCCCACTGCGAGTGTCGATCACCATCAGTTCGCCTGGCCCGACGCGGCCTTTTTCGACCACTTCGTCAGGCTGGTAATCCCAGATACCGACTTCAGAGGCGCAGGTGATGAGCTTGTCTTTGGTAATGACGTAGCGTGCCGGACGCAGACCGTTACGGTCGAGGTTACAGGCAGCGAAGCGACCATCGGACATCACGATGCCCGCCGGACCATCCCACGGCTCCATATGCATGGAGTTAAAGTCAAAGAAGGCACGCAGTTCCGGGTCCATATCCGGGTTGTTCTGCCAGGCGGGTGGCACTAACAGGCGCATGGCGCGGATGATATCCATCCCGCCTGCCAGCAGCAGTTCCAGCATGTTATCCATGGAACTGGAGTCAGAACCGGTTTCGTTGACGAATGGCGCGGCGTCGTGCAGGTCAGGGATCAGCGGCGTCTGGAATTTATAGGTACGCGCACGCGCCCATTGGCGGTTACCGGTGATGGTGTTGATTTCACCGTTATGCGCCAGATAGCGGAACGGTTGCGCCAGCGGCCAGCGCGGTACGGTGTTAGTGGAGAAGCGCTGGTGGAACAGGCAAATGGCCGATTCCAGACGCAGGTCCGCAAGATCCAGATAAAAGCGCGGCAGATCCGCCGGCATACACAGACCTTTATAGATGTTCACCAGATTCGACAGGCTACAGACGTAGAAGTCTTTGTCGGCTTCGAGACGCTTTTCAATGCGGCGGCGGGCGATAAACAGACGGCGCTCCATATCGCGTGGACGCCAGCCTGCCGGGGCGTTCACAAAAATTTGCTCAATGCGTGGCAGAGAGGAGAGGGCGATTTCACCCAGCACGCCTTCGTTAGTGGGGACATCACGCCAGCCCACAATCGACAAGGTTTCGCGTTGCAGTTCTTCTTCAACGATGCGGCGTGCGGCAGCGGCGAGTTCAGGATCTTTATTCAGGAAGAGCATCCCGACGGCGTAGTTTTTTGCTAAACGCCAGCCGCGCTCCTGCGCAACGATGCGAAAAAAGCGATCCGGTTTTTGTAACAGCAAGCCGCAACCGTCGCCGGTTTTACCATCGGCGAGAATCGCGCCACGGTGCTGCATGCGGGCCAGTGCGTGTATTGCAGTACGCACTACCTTGTGGCTAGGTTCGCCTTCTATGTGGGCGATCAGGCCGAAACCACAGTTATCCCTCTCAAGGGATTTATCGTACAACATATCGTGAACCTCCCCTAGGCTCTGCGGGAACCCCACTTCCGAACCGCTGCGCACGGGCACAGAAAGAGCGTGGCGACGGGGTTTGCGTGTCATACGCGCGCCTCGCATTCGCCCCCTTGTTGTCCTTTTCGCATCGGTTAATACGGTGAAGAGGGGATCTCAATTACTGCATAAATATGATGAGCAGGCTGCTCATCCAGAAAGCTTCCAGCGGATTTCCAACTTATCGGGAAAGCTGATACAGGTCAAATGGCAAGCTTATTGGTACAGAAATGTGCTTTAGCGCAAAATTCTTTATTAAATAGCTGAAATTAAAATAGATTTTATCTTTAAGGCTAAAAGGAGAGTCGTTAGAGAAACAGTCAATTCCTGACTGTCATAAAGGCGTGTTAACCCTTATCCTGCCTGAACTGACGAGAAAACTAGCATTTTATACTGCCTTAATTGGTAATGACGTTTCATGCTACTGTTTTTGCCTAAAATCCATAAGGAGATAAAAAAATCTGACACAAGATAAGCAAAAGTGATTTATGTGATTATGCATGAAATTTCGGTAATTTTGATTGATTATGCAGTTGATAAAAGCAGGCCGGGACGATTGATCCAGGTCATCGCCGAATTGAGCTAAAAATGGCAGGCTTTGGCCTCTTTTCAAGGCGCGGTCTATCAGATTATGCAGTTACAGAAATTAGTCAATATGTTTGGTGGTGATCTCACCCGTCGTTATGGGCAAAAGGTGCATAAGCTGACGCTGCACGGCGGTTTTAGCTGCCCTAACCGTGACGGTACCATCGGGCGTGGTGGCTGCACATTCTGTAATGTTGCCTCGTTTGCCGATGAAGCGCAGCAGCATCGTTCCATTGCCGAGCAACTGGCGCACCAGGCGAATTTAGTTAACCGCGCTAAACGCTATCTGGCCTACTTTCAGGCGTATACCAGCACCTTTGCGGAAGTTCAGGTGCTGCGTTCTATGTATCAGCAGGCGGTGAGCCAGGCCAATATTGTCGGTTTGTGTGTTGGTACCCGCCCGGACTGCGTGCCGGATGCGGTGCTGGATCTGCTTTGCGAATATAAGGACCAGGGTTACGAAGTGTGGCTGGAGCTGGGGCTACAAACCGCCCACGACAAAACACTGCATCGCATCAACCGCGGCCATGATTTTGCCTGTTATCAGCGTACAACCCAGCAGGCACGTCAGCGCGGGCTGAAGGTGTGTTCCCACTTAATTGTCGGCCTGCCTGGCGAAGGGCAGGCTGAATGTTTGCAAACGCTGGAGCGAGTGGTTGAAACCAGCGTGGACGGCATAAAGCTGCATCCGCTGCATATTGTGAAAGGCAGCATTATGGCGAAAGCCTGGGAAGCGGGGCGTTTGAACGGTATTGAACTGGAGGATTATACGCTCACTGCCGGAGAAATGATTCGCCATACGCCACCGGAAGTGATCTACCACCGCATTTCCGCCAGCGCCCGTCGCCCGACGCTGCTTGCTCCGCTGTGGTGCGAAAATCGATGGACGGGAATGGTCGAGCTGGATCGCTATCTGAATGAACATGGCGTACAGGGATCGGCGCTGGGACGTCCGTGGCTACCTCCAACGGAGTAGGTCGTTGAGGGGAATTCCGCATTTCTCACACAATTTATAACGTAACTGTCAGAATTGGGTATTATTGGGGCAGGTTGTCGTGAAGGAATTCCCTAATGAAGCAAATTCGTCTGCTGGCGCAGTATTATGTTGACCTGATGATGAAGTTAGGTCTGGTGCGCTTCTCAATGTTGCTGGCGCTGGCCCTCGTCGTTCTTGCCATTGTGGTACAAATGGCGGTAACCATGGTGCTGCATGGTCAGGTCGAAAGCATTGATGTTATTCGTTCTATCTTCTTTGGTTTGCTGATTACGCCGTGGGCGGTCTACTTTCTATCGGTGGTCGTCGAGCAACTGGAGGAGTCACGACAACGTCTGTCACGGCTGGTGCAAAAACTGGAGGAGATGCGCGAGCGCGATTTGAGCCTCAACGTTCAGTTAAAAGATAATATTGCCCAGCTAAATCAGGAAATTGCCGTTCGTGAAAAAGCGGAAGCAGAACTGCAGGAAACCTTCGGCCAACTGAAAATTGAAATCAAAGAGCGCGAAGAGACACAAATTCAGCTCGAGCAGCAATCCTCATTCTTACGTTCCTTCCTTGATGCTTCACCCGACCTGGTTTTTTATCGTAACGAAGATAAAGAGTTTTCCGGCTGTAACCGCGCGATGGAGCTGCTGACCGGAAAAAGCGAAAAACAACTGGTTCACCTGAAACCTGCTGATGTTTACTCACCGGAAGCCGCCGCAAAAGTCATTGAAACCGATGAAAAAGTGTTCCGTCATAATGTGTCACTGACCTATGAACAGTGGCTGGATTACCCGGACGGGCGCAAAGCCTGCTTTGAAATCCGTAAAGTGCCGTACTACGACCGCGTGGGTAAACGTCACGGTTTGATGGGCTTTGGTCGCGACATTACCGAGCGTAAGCGGTATCAGGATGCGCTTGAACGCGCCAGCCGCGACAAAACGACGTTTATTTCCACCATCAGTCACGAATTGCGTACACCGCTGAATGGTATCGTCGGCCTGAGCCGCATTCTGCTGGATACCGAACTCACCGCCGAGCAGGAAAAATATCTCAAAACTATCCATGTTTCGGCCGTCACGCTGGGGAATATCTTTAACGATATTATCGACATGGATAAGATGGAACGGCGCAAGGTCCAGCTTGATAATCAGCCGGTTGATTTCACCAGCTTCCTTGCCGATCTGGAAAATCTCTCCGCATTGCAGGCGCAACAAAAAGGATTGCGCTTTAACCTGGAGCCTACGCTGCCATTACCGCATCAGGTCATTACCGACGGGACGCGTTTACGGCAGATCCTGTGGAACCTCATCAGTAACGCCGTCAAATTCACCCAGCAAGGCCAGGTTACCGTGCGCGTGCGCTACGATGAAGGCGATATGCTGCATTTTGAAGTGGAAGATTCTGGTATCGGCATTCCGCAGGATGAGCTGGATAAAATCTTCGCCATGTATTACCAGGTGAAAGACAGTCATGGCGGTAAACCTGCCACCGGCACCGGTATTGGTCTGGCCGTTTCTCGTCGTCTGGCGAAAAATATGGGCGGCGATATTACGGTTACCAGCGAACAGGGCAAAGGTTCAACCTTTACGTTGACGATCCACGCACCGTCGGTGGCAGAAGAGGTCGATGATGCGTTTGATGAAGACGATATGCCTTTACCGGCGCTGAATGTGCTGCTGGTGGAAGACATTGAACTGAACGTGATTGTCGCGCGTTCTGTGCTGGAAAAATTAGGTAACAGCGTTGATGTCGCCATGACCGGCAAGGCGGCGCTGGAGATGTTTAAACCGGGCGAATACGACCTGGTGTTGCTGGATATTCAGTTGCCAGATATGACCGGGCTGGATATCTCTCGTGAACTGACGAAGCGTTATCCGCGCGAGGATTTACCGCCGCTGGTGGCCTTAACCGCTAACGTGCTGAAAGACAAACAAGAGTACCTCAATGCTGGAATGGATGATGTGCTGAGTAAGCCGCTTTCGGTTCCGGCGCTAACCGCGATGATCAAGAAATTCTGGGATACCCAGGATGATGAGGAGAGTACGGTGACGACAGAAGAGAACAGTAAATCAGAAGCATTGCTCGATATTCCCATGCTGGAACAGTATCTCGAACTTGTAGGACCGAAGCTGATCACCGACGGGTTAGCGGTGTTTGAGAAGATGATGCCGGGCTATGTCAGCGTGCTGGAGTCGAATCTGACGGCGCAGGATAAAAAAGGCATTGTTGAGGAAGGACATAAAATTAAAGGTGCGGCGGGGTCAGTGGGGTTACGCCATCTGCAACAGCTGGGTCAGCAAATTCAGTCTCCTGACCTTCCCGCCTGGGAAGATAACGTCGGTGAATGGATTGAAGAGATGAAAGAAGAGTGGCGTCACGACGTAGAAGTGCTGAAAGCGTGGGTGGCAAAAGCCACTAAAAAATGACCCCGGCTAGACCGGGGTGCGCGAATACTGCGCCAACACCAGGGAAATCTTGGCTGCGCCGTAAATTATTATGATGAGTTACAAGGGCACAGCACTGTTTTTCAGGCCGCACGCAGTTAAGATAGCAAAACTTAAATGATTTGTTACATGAATCAGTTAAATGTGTGATGCGTACCATTTTTATTAAAAAAATTAATGTGTTTCAGTCAATTGCGAAAGGATGATCACAATGAAGAAAATTGGCGTAATTCTGAGCGGATGCGGCGTCTATGACGGTTCTGAAATTCATGAAGCGGTGTTGACGTTGTTAGCTATTTCACGCAGCGGTGCGCAGGCGGTCTGCTTTGCACCGGATAAGCAGCAGGTTGATGTTATCAACCATTTAACTGGCGAAGCGATGACGGAAACGCGCAATGTGCTGATTGAAGCGGCACGAATAACGCGCGGTGAAATCCGTCCTCTGGCCCAGGCCGATGCCGCTGAACTGGATGCGTTGATTGTGCCGGGGGGGTTTGGCGCGGCGAAGAATTTAAGCAATTTTGCCAGTCTTGGTAGCGAATGCACCGTTGACCGTGAATTAAAGGCGCTGGCACAAGCGATGCATCAGGCTGGAAAACCGCTTGGTTTTATGTGTATTGCCCCGGCGATGTTGCCGAAAATTTTCGATTTCCCGCTGCGTTTGACCATCGGTACTGATATCGATACCGCAGAAGTGCTGGAAGAGATGGGCGCGGAGCATGTGCCGTGTCCTGTCGATGATATCGTGGTTGATGAAGACAATAAGATTGTCACCACCCCAGCATATATGCTGGCGCAGAACATTGCAGAAGCGGCGAGCGGCATTGATAAGCTGGTTTCCCGCGTGCTGGTTCTGGCTGAATGAGTAAAAGCCGCTTAACGGTGTTTAGTTTCGTTCGCCGTTTTCTTTTGCGGTTAATGGTTGTCCTCGCCGTTTTCTGGGGCGGGGGCATCGCGTTGTTTAGCGTTGCGCCTGTTCCCTTCTCAGCGGTAATGGTCGAGCGACAGGTCAGCGCCTGGCTGCATGGCAATTTTCGTTACGTGGCACATTCTGACTGGGTCAGTATGGATCAAATCTCGCCGTGGATGGGACTGGCGGTGATTGCCGCAGAAGATCAGAAATTTCCTGAGCACTGGGGCTTTGATGTCGCTTCCATTGAGAAAGCCCTGGCGCACAACGAGCGCAATGAAAACCGTATTCGCGGTGCTTCAACGATTTCTCAGCAGACGGCCAAAAATCTCTTTTTATGGGATGGGCGTAGCTGGGTACGAAAAGGGCTGGAAGCTGGATTAACGCTGGGGATAGAAACAGTCTGGAGCAAAAAGCGTATCCTGACGGTTTACCTGAATATCGCCGAATTTGGCGACGGTGTGTTTGGCGTCGAAGCTGCGGCACAACGTTATTTCCACAAACCCGCGAGCAAACTTACCCGGTCGGAAGCTGCATTACTGGCAGCTGTATTACCTAATCCACTTCGTTTCAAAGTCTCCTCGCCATTGGGCTACGTGCGTAGCCGTCAGGCGTGGATTTTACGGCAGATGTATCAGTTAGGCGGTGAGCCGTTTATGCAACAACACCAGCTGGATTAAGCTTCGCGCGAAGTGAGGGCCAGCGTTTTGCTCTCACGAGGTTGCAGATCTTTCTGCAGGGCAATAGCCAGCGCCGGTTGGGCGATAAATCGTTTCCATAACCGCTCTTGCTTACGCAGACAACACCACTTCGACCAGGTCGCCAGTGGAATCAATGTGCTTTCACCAATGTTGTCGCAGACGACCGGGATAACCTCTGACTCACTGATGCGGTGACAGAGGATATTCTGCGGCTTCAGCGACATCGTCACGATACGGTTATCCTGCAAATAACGCTTCAGCTGTTTCAGTAGCTGGCGCAGTTGTGCAATGTCTTCTTCGTAACGGCATTGTTCAGCAAATTCGGTCAGCGTAATGGAAGGCTTGCCGTCAAAATCGGCAATCACATCGTAGACATAACCGGTTCCGCAATCCGTCTCAACGGTACCGTGATAGCGCGGTATTCCACTCCAGTCTTTTAACCGGCGACCAAGATGCGCGTAGTACTTTAACTCACGGCGGATCTCTTTATCGCCACCATCGCCACGATGGTAGACAATCTTGATACAGCGTTGGGCATCTTCCGGATGCGCATAACATTTCCGATGTCTTCCGGTGCCCAGGGGACTTTGTTCAGATAAGCGAATCATGCCATCTCCTGGAAATATTTTCTGACGATCTCCAGTATGGTCGATTAACTTAAACAAAACCTAAACAATGCCTCTTAAGGTTTTCTTAAGGTTCTTCTGAAAGTGAAAAGCGCACAAAATGTACAAATGACGTTGATTGAGAACGATTTCAGTACGTGATTTTCTTATTGTCGGGGGAGCTTGAAGGGAGTTGTATGTCAAAGTGATGAAGATTAATCTTCATCAAAACCAGAATTAAAGAGGGCGATAACGGCGGCCAGTGCTTCCTCTTCCTGTGGACCGGTCGCTTCAACTTCAATCTGCCGTCCTTTGGCAGAATCCAACATCAGCAGCGCAATAACGCTGTTGGCTTCAGCCTCGGTGCCTTCGTCATTACGTAACAGCACTTCAGCGTCAAAACCCTGCATTAATTCAAACAGCTTCATTGCAGGCCGGGCATGCATGCCCAGCTTGTTTGTGATTTCAACAGTTTGCTTGACGGTCATGGTTTACGTTTTTCCAGCGTACGATGGCGTGACTGGACGTTTTTACCGCGCGAGCGGAAGTAGTCTGCCAGTTGCTCTGCAATATACACCGAACGGTGCTTCCCGCCGGTACAACCAATGGCGACCGTCAGGTAGCTACGGTTGTTGGTTTCCAGCATAGGTAACCATAGCTCAAGATAGCTTCGCGTCTGGTAGATAAAATTGTGTACTTCTGTGTGGCGGTCGAGGAACGCGGCGACAGGTTTATCAAGACCTGTCATTGGACGCAGTTTCGGATCCCAGTGCGGGTTCGGCAAGAAGCGCACGTCAAAGACGTAATCTGCATCGATAGGGATACCGTGTTTGAAGCCGAAAGACTCAAAGACCATGGTCAGTTCGCGTTCACGTTTACCCAGCAGACGGGTACGCAGCATTTCAGCCAGCTCGTGAACGGACATTTCTGAGGTATCGACAATCAGATCCGCTCGCGAACGCAGAGGCTCCAGCAAATCGCTTTCTTTGTCGATAGCACTTTCCAGCGACAGGTTTTTTCTGGAAAGCGGATGCAGTCGGCGCGTGTCACTGTAACGACGAATTAAGGTATTACGGTCGGCATCTAGGAACAGTAGTTGCGGTGAGAAAGCGTCAGGCAGGTTACTCATCGCCTGTTCGAATATTTCTGGTGACTCCGGCATATTACGAACATCAATGCTGACGGCGGCAGAAATCTCGCGATCGGCCAGAGTTCGAGCCAGATCGGGTAACAACACTACGGGAAGGTTATCCACGCAGTAAAAACCCATATCTTCCAGCGCACGCAGGGCGACAGATTTACCTGAACCTGAACGTCCGCTGACGATCATCAGTACCATGTACTGTTTCTCCTCACAACGTCTAAAAGAGACATTACCGAATAACTACGCTTCATCCGGAGTACCTTCGGTATCCGTAATGATTTGATACAGCTCTTCATCGCTCTGGGCTGCGCGTAAACGGCGGCAGATGGTTTTGTCCGCCAGACGTTTCGCCACCAGCGACAGAGTATGCAGGTGCGTTTTAGTTTGGTCTGCCGGCACCAGCAGGGCAAAAAGTAAGTCCACCGGTTGGTTGTCGATGGCATCGAAAGCTATAGGCGTTTCGAGCTGAACGAAAACGCCAACGGCACGCAGAGTATCTTCTTCAAGTTTGCCATGCGGAATGGCAATACCATTGCCGATACCGGTACTGCCCATTTTTTCCCGCGTCAGGATAGCTTCAAAAACCACCTGAGGCGGCAGGCTAAGTTGTTTCGCCGCCAGCTCGCTGATGATTTCCAGGGCGCGTTTTTTGCTCTGACAGTGGACGCGGCTTCGCGTACATTCCCTGTTAAGAACACTGCTAAGCTGTAGAGTTGTATCATTATTTGTCATAATTTCACCTAAGAACCTGCCCACTCAAACAGTGGAACAGGCTCGGAGCATTAACCGTACAAATGGCCCGTTGTGCCGCACAACAGGCCGCCATGCACATGCTAATTGCCCGGACAATTAGTGTTGTTTCAGTTTATCTTTATGTTTGGTCAACTGGCGTGCCAGCTTATCAATTAAGCCATCAATGGCAGCGTACATGTCCTGACCTTCCGCGCTGGCATGAATTTCACCACCGTTTACATGCAGTGTTGCATCTGAGGTGTGGGTGACTTTCTCCACTTTCAGAACAACATAGACCTGGTTGATTCGGTCAAAATATTGCTCAAGTTTGGCAAATTTAGCTGTAACAAATTCGCGCAGTGCCTCGGTGATCTCGACGTTATTTCCGGTAATGTTGAGCTGCATAGTGTCTTCCTTATCGGTTGGGTCAAACGAGCTGTTTACGCTGGTTTGACGGCGGAATGGATAAAGACTCTCGGTACTTCGCAACAGTGCGGCGTGCCACCATGATACCTTGTTCCGACAGCAAAGAGGTTAACTTGCTGTCGCTCAACGGTTTCGCTGGGTTTTCCGCCGCGATTAATTTCTTCACCAGTGCACGAATCGCCGTGGAGGAAGCTTCGCCGCCGCCCTCGGTATTGACGTGACTGGAAAAGAAATACTTCAGTTCAAAAATGCCTCGTGGACTATGCAGGTATTTTTGCGTGGTCACGCGAGATATCGTCGATTCATGCATTTCGACAGCCTGGGCGATATCGGCCAGTACCATCGGTTTCATATATTCTTCACCTTGCTCAAAGAAGGCTTGCTGCTGTTCAACGATACAGCGACTCACGCGCAGTAGCGTATCGTTACGGCTTTCCAGACTCTTGATCAACCATTTGGCATCCTGCAGATTGCTGCGGATAAACTGGCTGTCACCATCGTTGCGCGCGTTATTGCACATCGAGGCGTAGTGCTGGTTGATTTGCAGACGCGGAATGCTGTCACTGTTGAGTTCTACGGTCCAGTGACCGTTATGCTTACGCACCAGCACATCTGGAATGACATACTCAGGTTCGCCAGTCTGGATCGACTGCCCGGGGCGCGGATCGAGCGACTGGATCAGATTGACGGCTTCTTTCAGCACATCTTCTTTCAGACGAGTGACGCGCATTAAAGTGCGGAAGTCGTGATTGGCTAACAGATCGAGATGATCGCTAATGATCAATCTGGCCTCTTCCAGCCACGGCGTGGTCTTATCGAATTGGGAGAGTTGGATTAGCAGGCAGTCACGCAGATCTTTTGCCGCTACACCGACCGGATCAAACCGTTGGATCCGCTTAAGGACGGCTTCAACCTCGTCGATGTCGATCTCTTCATCGCCCATACTTTCGAGAATATCTTCCAGCGGGACAGTCAGATAACCGGTTTCATCAACGGCATCGACGATAGAGGTAGCAATAGCGCGGTCAGTGTCGGAAAACGGTGTCAGCTCGACCTGCCACATCAGGTAATCCTGCAAGGTCTGCGTCGTTTCGCCCTGGTAGACCGGCAGCTCGTCGTCAATGTAGTCACCGCTGGTGCCGGATGGTGTACCAGCGGTGTAAATGTTGTCCCAACTGGCATCGAGCGGCAGCTCTTCCGGCATCTCTTTTTGTTCGAGCGCGTCGGCGGTGTCCAGCGTTTCACTGTCTTGCGTTTCGCGGGTGTCGATTTCTTCATGAGTGTCGATTTGCTCAAGCAGCGGATTACTCTCCAGCGCCTGCTGTAGCTCCTGCTGAAGTTCCAGCGTCGACAACTGCAACAGACGAATTGCCTGTTGGAGCTGTGGCGTCATCGCCAGTTGTTGGCTAAGCCTGAGTTGCAAACCTTGCTTCATGTTCAGAATCGTACTCTCCTGCTAAAACGTCGCAAACTTCTACCCTATCAGAGTCTGAAGTCTTCCCCAAGGTATACACGCTTAACGTGTTCGTCTTGTAAGATTTCTGTAGGCGTGCCGTGGGCGATCAAATGCCCCTGACTGACGATATAAGCGCGTTCACAAACCGCCAGTGTTTCACGCACGTTGTGGTCAGTGATCAGCACGCCCAGGCCGCTGTCGCGCAGGTGTTCAATGATGCGTTTAATGTCGATAACCGAGATCGGGTCAACCCCGGCAAACGGTTCGTCGAGCAGAATAAATTTCGGATTCGCAGCCAGTGCGCGGGCAATTTCTACACGGCGACGTTCACCCCCGGAGAGTGACTGCCCCATGCTGTCACGCAGGTGCTCAATGTGAAACTCTTCCATCAGCTCGTTCGCGCGGTCTTCACGTTGTTCAGCAGACAAGTCGTCACGAATTTGCAGTACCGCCATCAGGTTATCGTAAACGCTGAGGCGACGGAAAATGGAGGCTTCCTGTGGCAGATAGCCGATACCGCGGCGCGCGCGTGCATGCAGAGGCAGCAGACTGATATCGTCATCATCAATAATGATGTTGCCCGCATCGCGCGGCACAATGCCTACAACCATGTAGAAAGTGGTGGTCTTACCGGCACCGTTTGGCCCCAGCAGACCGACAATTTCCCCGGAGTTGACGGTCAGGCTGACGTCTTCTACCACGCGACGGCCTTTATAGGCTTTTGCAAGGTTCTTTGCAGTTAATGTTGCCATAACGAATTAATTACCCTTCTTCTGTGCCGGGGTCTGGCCTTTGTTGTTTTTGTCCTGCAGCTGCGACGGCACCAGAACGGTGGTTACGCGCTTGCCTTTGTCGCTGAAAGCCTGCATTTTCTGCTCTTTCACCAGGTAAGTGATCTTATCGCCCTTAATGTTGCTATCGACCTGCTGCAGATAAGCATTACCCGTCAGAACGACAAAATCTTTTGCCAGTTCGTAGTGCATCTGGGAAGCGTGACCTTCAACGGGTTTACCGTTGTCCTGCATCTGGTAGAACGTTGCCGGTTTACCGTATCCGTCAATCACTTCTTTACCTTGTTCGCCGCCCGGACGGGTAACGACCACTTTGTCGGCATTAATTTTGATGGTGCCCTGGGTGACGATGACATTACCGGTAAAGGTAACCACGTTGCCTTGCATATCAAGAGATTGCTGGTCCGATTCAATGTGGATCGGCTGATCAGTGTCTCCGGTTACGGCAAATGCCGGAATGCTGGCGGCCAGAAGTGAGCTGGCAAGCACAAGATTAAGGCTGAGTTTGTTTGTTTTGAATTTCATAGGATGTTCTAACCTTTTCAATCAGCTCGGCGTTCTTGCTGCGTAAGTTGCCGCGCATTTTCAGACCGCTGGAGTTAAATGTTGTTCCGTATAACGTGACGAGGTCTTCAGAGGTAACATCCTGCGTCACCAGATTGATCTGCGCGTTATCCGTCGTGATTCTGCGAAGTTGAGAGTCTGGCACAAGTGCGTTGACTTCAACGTGTCCATATAAATAGAGCATCCGGTCATTGGTCAGCTTGGCTTTATCTGCTTTTACGGACCATGTCGGGATTTTATCCTTATCAAACGTGGTAAGTACCGGCTGCGTAAACCACGAAACGGCCTGATCGGAATAATATTCAACGTGTTGAGCAATCAATCGATAGCTTAGTGCCCCTTCTGGGTTATAGACGAGCGTGTCCGTATGCTCGCTTTTATAGGTGGGATCATTGTTGTTGACGACCACCTGGGCGGTATCGTCTTTTTCGGCCATATTAATGCCGATCATCACCAGAACCGCCAGTGATAGCACAATGATAACCCAACGTCTGGCTTTACTCATATCGATTGCCCTTTGGCTTCATCCAGTTTGCCCTGCGCCAGGAGTAATAAGTCGCAAACTTCGCGCACTGCGCCACGACCGCCAGCAATGCGCGTCACGTAATCGGCGCGCGGGATCAACAGTGGATGCGCATCGGCCACGGCGACGCTTAAACCCACTTTTTCCATTACCGGCCAGTCGATGAGATCATCGCCAACATAAGCCACATTTTCCGGGGCAATCGCCAATTTTTCCAGTAAATCGCTAAAGGCGATCAGTTTGTTTGACTGCCCCTGATACAAGTGAGTGATCCCCAATGTGGCACAACGATCTTCTACCAGTTTAGCCTTTCGCCCGGTAATGATAGCGACTTCAATATCAGAGGTGAGCGCACAACGAATGCCATAACCGTCACGAACATTGAACGCTTTCAGCTCTTCGCCGTTATTGCCCATATAAATCAGGCCATCTGACAGTACGCC
This sequence comes from Shigella sp. SIG6, assembly GCF_053555815.1. Classification (NCBI taxonomy): domain Bacteria; kingdom Pseudomonadati; phylum Pseudomonadota; class Gammaproteobacteria; order Enterobacterales; family Enterobacteriaceae; genus Shigella; species Shigella sp. SIG6. The sequence goes on from NZ_JBQZXC010000035.1 coordinate 18,913, forward strand.
ATCAACGTCGAGGATCAGCAGACGAATGTTCTCTGCTTTTGCCATAACGTCGGCGCTGACAGGGCCGTAACAGGTCGCAAGCGACGCACCTGCTTTGCTCATTGTTGTTTATCCTTGAATCTTTACACTACGCCTGCACGCAGTAAATCATGCATATGTAACACACCGAGTAAATGGTCGCCATCGGCAACCATCACGGAGGTGATATGGCGGGACTGCATTAAGTTCAGTGCCTCAACGGCCAGAATGCCAGGGCGCACACGTATTCCCCCCGGCGTCATCACATCGGCAATACTTAACTGACGAACATCCACGCCCATATCGAAGACACGGCGTAAATCACCGTCGGTAAAGATGCCTTCAATCATCATATTGTCATCGCAAATGACAGTCATACCAAGATTTTTGCGGGTAACTTCCAGCAATGCGTCACGCAGACTGGCCGTTTTCTTAACATGCGGGATCTCATCGCCCGTATGCATAATATCGTTTACGCGCAGCAGAAGTTTACGACCCAGTGCGCCGCCTGGGTGTGAGAGCGCAAAATCTTCAGCAGTAAAGCCGCGTGCTTTTAACAGCGCGACAGCGAGGGCATCGCCCATAACCAGCGTGGCGGTGGTGCTGCTGGTCGGTGCCAGCCCTAACGGACAGGCTTCTTTCGCTACTTTAACACACAGATGCACATCTGCGGCGCGCGCCATGCTGCTCTCCGGGCGACCGGTGATGCAGATTAACGGTACGTGAAGACGCTTAAGCACTGGAATTAAGGCCGTGATTTCGCTGGATTCACCTGAGTTAGAGATAGCAATCACCACATCCTGTGGGGTGACCATGCCTAAATCACCATGCGCGGCTTCACTAGGATGGACGAAAAATGAAGGTGTACCGGTGCTGGCAAACGTTGCGGCCATTTTGCGCCCGATGTGCCCCGATTTCCCCATCCCCATGACGACAACTTTCCCTTTACACCAGAACATCTTTTCACAGGCAAGCGTGAAATTCTGATTGATGTATTGATCAAGCTCCGCCAGGCATTCACGTTCAATCGCCAGGACTTCTTTACCTGCTTGCTGAAAGTCAAAACCCGGTTGTAACTCTACGTGCGACATAATGCGTTTCCAGTTATTCAACGAGTATTGGCGATAACCAGTACAACATCGCCAGCCATACGATAAATCCGCCAGTTAATAATACCCCTACACCACGGCCCGGTTGCGGGGAGCGCCGCCAGCACAGCAACGCAAAAATAATGCTCACCAGCAACATCACGCTGTAGTCACGACTGTACGCCAGTGGATCAATCTCTCCTGGCGTTATCAGCGCGGGTAAACCCAACACGATGACAATATTAAAAATGTTTGCGCCAATGATATTTCCGACAGCAATGTCGTTTTCACCTTTGCAAACCCCCGCTATTGCGGTTGCCAGTTCCGGCAGACTGGTTCCGATAGCAATTGCCGTCAGACCCATCGTCAACTCGCTGATGGCAAAGTAATTCGCCAGCACCGTGGCGTTATCAACCACCATCCGCGTGGCCACTGGCATGATGATAAGCGCAATGCCGAGCCATAAAAACGCGACGGGCAATCCGCCGTCACGCGGCAGCTCTGCAAGCTGCTCTCTGGTCAGGCTGTCAGTCCCCTGACGTGCAAGTTTAACAATGAACAGCAGCCATAGCACAGCCAGAAAGAGGAGAAAGATACCATCGCTTCGACTAAGTTGTCCGTCATAGAGTACGGAACCGGCCACCACGCTGACCAACAACATTAAGGGTAATTCACGGCGCAGAACATCGGAATGGACGGTAAAAGGACGAACCAGCGCAGCCAGACCGAGGATCAGCAATATATTGATAATGTTTGAGCCGAGGGCTGTACCAACGGCTAAATCGCGTTGTTCGTGCAGAGACGCGGCAAGCGAGACGATGATTTCTGGTAACGATGTACCAATACTGACCACCGTCATGCCGATGATCAGCGGCGGGATGCCAAAGGTTCGGCAAAGAATAGACGCGGCAAAAACCAGGCGGTCGGCACTGTAAACGACCAAAAGTAAACCAACAATTAACAGTGCCGTAGCTAAAAGCATCTAACGTCCTTTCTTCAGGTATACTCGCCGGTCCGCTGAAGATTTTCAGAAAGCCGTAACGGATTCTTAATTTTGACTTTATGCGGCTAAAAAGTAAAACAAATGCCAGCTTTCGCTAACCACGGCGGGTAATATTCTGTAAATATGTTGGGTTCAAGGTTAAATTGAGCGCCATGCTTAGAAAATCAACGCAAGACGAAGGGTGAATTATGGAGCAGTCTGTGGCGAATTTAGTCGATATGCGCGATGTCAGTTTTACGCGTGGCAATCGCTGCATCTTCGATAATATTTCCCTGACCGTGCCGCGAGGAAAGATCACGGCGATCATGGGGCCATCGGGCATCGGTAAAACGACGCTACTCCGTCTGATTGGCGGGCAAATCGCACCAGATCATGGTGAGATCCTTTTCGATGGTGAGAATATTCCGGCGATGTCTCGTTCGCGCCTGTATACAGTGCGTAAACGGATGAGCATGTTATTTCAGTCCGGGGCGTTGTTCACTGATATGAACGTATTTGACAACGTCGCCTATCCACTGCGCGAACATACCCAACTTCCCGCGCCATTGTTGCATAGTACGGTGATGATGAAGCTGGAGGCCGTGGGGCTGCGTGGGGCGGCTAAACTAATGCCTTCTGAACTTTCCGGTGGGATGGCGCGGCGTGCAGCGCTGGCGCGTGCGATTGCGCTGGAGCCGGATCTCATCATGTTTGATGAACCTTTTGTTGGGCAAGATCCCATCACCATGGGCGTACTGGTGAAGCTGATTTCTGAGCTGAACAGCGCGCTGGGCGTGACTTGTGTGGTGGTTTCTCACGATGTGCCGGAAGTGTTAAGTATTGCGGATCACGCCTGGATCCTGGCGGACAAAAAAATTGTCGCTCATGGCAGTGCCCAGGCGTTGCAGACGAATCCTGATCCGCGCGTACGTCAGTTTCTGGACGGGATAGCTGACGGGCCTGTTCCGTTCCGCTATCCTGCCGGCGATTATCACGCTGATCTTTTACCAGGGAGTTAAGCCACTCATGCTGTTAAATGCGCTGGCGTCGCTCGGATATAAAGGGATTAAAACCCTGAGAACGTTCGGGCGGGCCGGGTTAATGTTATTCAATGCGCTGGTCGGCAAACCGGAATTTCGCAAACATGCGCCGCTGCTGGTGCGCCAGCTCTATAATGTCGGCGTCCTGTCGATGCTGATTATTGTAGTTTCTGGCGTGTTCATCGGAATGGTGTTGGGGCTGCAAGGTTATCTGGTTCTGACCACTTATAGCGCGGAAACCAGTCTGGGTATGCTGGTGGCGTTATCGCTACTGCGTGAACTGGGGCCGGTGGTTGCCGCGCTGTTGTTTGCCGGGCGTGCTGGTTCGGCGTTAACCGCAGAAATCGGCCTGATGCGCGCTACAGAGCAACTCTCCAGTATGGAGATGATGGCGGTGGATCCGCTGCGTCGGGTTATTTCTCCCCGTTTCTGGGCTGGGGTTATTTCATTACCACTGTTGACGGTTATCTTCGTCGCCGTGGGGATCTGGGGCGGATCGCTGGTCGGCGTCAGTTGGAAAGGCATTGATAGCGGGTTCTTCTGGTCGGCAATGCAAAATGCCGTCGACTGGCGTATGGATCTGGTCAACTGTCTGATTAAGAGCGTGGTGTTCGCCATCACGGTGACGTGGATTTCGTTGTTTAACGGCTACGACGCCATCCCGACGTCTGCCGGGATTAGCCGGGCAACCACTCGCACCGTTGTCCACTCGTCTCTGGCTGTTCTGGGGCTGGATTTTGTGCTGACCGCATTGATGTTTGGGAATTGAGTTCATGCAAACGAAAAAAAATGAAATTTGGGTGGGTATCTTTTTATTAGCAGCACTGCTGGCGGCGCTGTTTGTTTGCCTGAAGGCGGCGAACGTGACGTCCATACGTACTGAATCGACCTACACGCTTTATGCGACGTTCGATAACATTGGCGGCCTGAAAGCGCGCTCTCCGGTCAGCATTGGTGGTGTTGTTGTGGGCCGGGTGGCGGATATTACGCTGGACCCGAAAACCTATCTGCCGCGCGTAACGCTGGAAATTGAACAACGTTATAACCACATTCCTGATACCAGTTCGCTGAGCATTCGTACTTCCGGCCTGCTGGGAGAACAATATCTGGCATTAAACGTCGGTTTTGAAGACCCGGAACTGGGGACTGCTATCCTGAAGGATGGCGATACAATTCAGGACACCAAGTCTGCGATGGTGCTGGAAGATCTCATTGGTCAGTTCCTTTACGGTAGTAAAGGCGATGACAATAAGAATAGTGGCGATGCGCCAGCTGCTGCGCCAGGTAATAATGAAACCACTGAACCTGTGGGTACAACGAAATAATTTCAGGAGAACCGATGCATGTTTAAACGTTTAATGATGGTCGCTTTGCTGGTGATTGCACCTCTGAGTGCGGCAACCGCGGCAGACCAGACCAATCCTTATAAGCTGATGGACGAGGCGGCGCAGAAAACGTTCGATCGCCTGAAGAATGAGCAACCGCAAATTCGGGCCAACCCGGATTATCTGCGTACCATTGTTGATCAGGAACTGCTGCCATACGTACAGGTGAAATACGCCGGTGCGCTGGTGCTGGGCCAGTATTACAAGAGTGCGACCCCTGCTCAACATGAAGCCTACTTTGCCGCTTTCCGTGAGTACCTGAAGCAGGCTTACGGTCAGGCGCTGGCGATGTATCACGGTCAAACCTATCAGATTGCGCCAGAACAGCCGCTGGGCGATAAAACCATTGTGCCTATTCGCGTTACCATTATTGACCCGAATGGCCGTCCGCCGGTGCGTCTGGACTTCCAGTGGCGTAAAAACTCCCAGACGGGAAACTGGCAAGCTTACGACATGATTGCTGAAGGCGTCAGTATGATCACCACCAAACAAAACGAGTGGGGAACGCTGCTGCGTACCAAAGGTATCGACGGCCTGACTGCGCAACTGAAATCGATTTCTCAACAGAAAATCACTCTGGAAGAGAAAAAATAATGAGCGAGTCACTGAGCTGGATGCAGACGGGTGACACGCTGGCGTTATCCGGAGAGCTGGATCAGGACGTTCTGCTACCGCTTTGGGAAATGCGTGAGGAAGCGGTGAAGGGGATTACCTGCATCGATCTTAGCCGTGTGTCCCGCGTGGATACGGGGGGACTGGCACTGCTGCTCCATCTTATCGATCTGGCGAAAAAGCAGGGCAACAACGTGACGCTTCAGGGGGTAAACGACAAAGTGTATACCCTCGCGAAATTGTATAATTTGCCTGCTGATGTTCTGCCTCGTTAAATTTTTTCAGGCCGGATATGGCGTTAACCGCCTGTCCGGCAAACCTGCCTGCAAGTCGAGCCTTGTCTGATTTATCAGCGAGGCTTTTTGCTTATTTATGCCAGCGCAACTTTGCTCTAAGATGTTTCGCTGGTTTATTAACTGATGATTGAAGATCCCATGGAAAATAATGAAATTCAGAGCGTGTTGATGAACGCTCTCTCCCTCCAGGAAGTCCACGTTTCCGGCGATGGCAGCCACTTTCAGGTTATTGCCGTGGGTGAGTTGTTTGACGGTATGAGTCGGGTTAAAAAACAGCAGACGGTCTATGGCCCGCTGATGGAATATATTGCGGATAACCGCATTCATGCTGTGTCGATCAAAGCGTATACCCCTGCGGAGTGGGCGCGCGATCGCAAACTGAACGGCTTTTGAGCTATGGGCGATTCGCCGGTAGCGGATATGAATTGTTAACTGAGAACAAACTAAATGGATAAATTTCGTGTTCAGGGGCCAACGAAGCTCCAGGGCGAAGTCACAATTTCCGGCGCTAAAAATGCTGCTCTGCCTATTCTTTTTGCCGCACTACTGGCGGAAGAACCGGTAGAGATCCAGAACGTCCCGAAACTGAAAGACGTCGATACATCAATGAAACTGCTAAGCCAGCTGGGTGCGAAAGTAGAACGTAATGGTTCTGTGCATATTGATGCCCGCGACGTTAATGTATTCTGCGCACCTTACGATCTGGTTAAAACCATGCGTGCTTCTATCTGGGCGCTGGGGCCGCTGGTAGCGCGCTTTGGTCAGGGGCAAGTTTCACTACCTGGCGGTTGTACGATCGGTGCGCGTCCGGTTGATCTACACATTTCTGGCCTCGAACAATTAGGCGCGACCATCAAACTGGAAGAAGGTTACGTTAAAGCTTCCGTCGATGGTCGTCTGAAAGGCGCACATATCGTGATGGATAAAGTCAGCGTTGGCGCAACGGTGACCATCATGTGTGCTGCAACCCTGGCGGAAGGCACCACGATTATTGAAAACGCAGCGCGTGAACCGGAAATCGTCGATACCGCGAACTTCCTGATTACGCTGGGTGCGAAAATTAGCGGTCAGGGCACCGATCGTATCGTCATCGAAGGTGTGGAACGTTTAGGCGGCGGTGTCTATCGCGTGCTGCCGGATCGTATCGAAACCGGTACTTTCCTGGTGGCGGCGGCGATCTCTCGTGGCAAAATTATCTGCCGTAACGCGCAGCCAGATACTCTGGACGCCGTGCTGGCGAAACTGCGTGATGCTGGAGCGGACATCGAAGTCGGCGAAGACTGGATTAGCCTGGATATGCATGGCAAACGTCCGAAGGCTGTTAACGTACGTACCGCGCCGCATCCGGCATTCCCGACCGATATGCAGGCCCAGTTCACGCTGTTGAACCTGGTGGCTGAAGGGACCGGGTTCATCACCGAAACGGTCTTTGAAAACCGCTTTATGCATGTGCCAGAGCTGAGCCGTATGGGCGCGCACGCCGAAATCGAAAGCAATACCGTTATTTGTCATGGTGTTGAAAAACTTTCTGGTGCACAGGTTATGGCAACCGATCTGCGTGCATCAGCAAGCCTGGTGCTGGCTGGCTGTATTGCGGAAGGGACGACGGTGGTTGATCGTATTTATCACATCGATCGTGGCTACGAACGCATTGAAGACAAACTGCGCGCTTTAGGTGCAAATATTGAGCGTGTGAAAGGCGAGTAATCGTCTGAGAGCTGGCAGCCCCGTTCGCGGGGCTACCGCCAGACCACTCATTTTTTCGGTTTAGTGTAGCTACGCATCAACTGCGTTCTGTCGATAAACTCATGGGTCTGCGGATCATGGTAGCGTGATGGCCAGATAACCCAGGGGGCAGTTCCCAGGGCTTTCGCAATAATCATCTCTCCTTTCGGCCATGGGCGCGATAATGCGTTTGCCAGCGTTGAGGAACTCAAACCATTTCTGCGAGATTCCGCCGCCATTGACGTTCCTTTCTTGCGCAAACCTGCAATGATGTCAGCGGGATGCCAGTCAATGAAATTACTTTCCATCTTTCCTCACTCCTTAAGTTAGTCGCTTTCATTCAGAACACTTCTTCTGTCGGGCATCACTATACTTCTGATGGCCTATTGCGCTAAAAAGTTCCTGTAAAGAGTGTGAATATTCAGAATATATAAAGATTCATCGCCCTTTTTTTCAGGTGTTATAGCGCTGAATTAGTGTTTTTATGGAATTTACTGGAATCATCCCGCGCACTGCGCGGGATGAAGGGAGGGGATTAACGATCGCGTTGAACAGCGATGTGCGCGAGGCCGATGAGTGCTTCTCGCCAAGGGGTGTCCGGGAGCACCTGTAACGCTGCGATGGCTTTGTCTGCTTCTTCCTCGGCGCGCTGACGCGTCCATTCAAGAGATCCACAAGCGTTCATTGCTTCCAGAACCGGTTCCAGAAGATGGCGACCGTTACCTTGTTCGATGGCGGTACGGATCATCTGTGCCTGTTCTGGTGTGCCATGATGCATCGCATGCAGCAGCGGCAGCGTCGGTTTACCTTCGTTCAGATCGTCGCCGACGTTTTTACCTAACTGTTCGCCATCGGCATTGTAATCGAGTAAATCGTCGATCAACTGGAAAGCAGTGCCGAGATAGCGCCCATAATCCTGCAGGCCTTTCTCCTCCTCCGGCGTACAGCCAGCCAGAATCCCGGAACACTGCGCGGCAGCCTCAAACAGACGCGCGGTTTTGCTATAGATAACGCGCATGTAGTTTTCTTCAGTGATGTCCGGATCGTTAACGTTCATCAGTTGCAGAACTTCACCTTCTGCGATGACGTTTACAGCTTCTGACATGACTTCCAGCACTTTGAGTGAACCGAGGCTAGTCATCATCTGGAACGCGCGGGTATAAATAAAATCGCCTACCAGCACGCTGGCGGCATTGCCAAATGCGGCGTTGGCGGTAGCTTTACCCCTGCGCATATCTGATTCATCCACAACGTCGTCGTGTAGCAGAGTCGCCGTGTGGATAAACTCGATCAGGGCAGCAATGGTGACATGCGCATTTCCCTCATAGCCAACAGCTCGTGCAGCCAGTACAGCAATCATCGGACGAATACGTTTACCGCCGCCGCTGACGATGTAATAGCCTAACTGATTGATCAGTTGGACGTCGGAATTAAGCTGCTCAAGGATTGCCGCATTAACACCCGCCATATCTTGCGCGGTTAACTCATTGATTTTTTCTAAATTCATCGCAAAAGCCGGGCTTTTCGCCCCGATTACCTTACTGTGAACAAAGGCAACTTAGGGTTTATGGTTAGGAATATAGGGTAATTGTACTGAAAAAATGGCACAGATAAACGTTACCGTACAAGTTGTGTTTTTTTTCTTCGTGTATTGACTGTAGCACTTGTCAAAGGCGTGCGTTTTGCGTAATATTCGCGCCCTATTGTGAATATTTATAGCGCACTCTGAATCATTGAAAAGGTGTGCGCGGAAGCGGAGTTTTATATGTACGCGGTTTTCCAAAGTGGTGGTAAACAACACCGAGTAAGCGAAGGTCAGACCGTTCGCCTGGAAAAGCTGGACATCGCAACTGGCGAAACTGTTGAGTTCGCTGAAGTGCTGATGATCGCAAACGGTGAAGAAGTCAAAATCGGCGTTCCTTTCGTTGATGGCGGCGTAATCAAAGCTGAAGTTGTTGCTCACGGTCGTGGCGGGAAAGTTAAAATCGTTAAGTTTCGTCGTCGTAAACACTATCGTAAGCAGCAGGGCCATCGTCAGTGGTTCACTGATGTGAAAATTACTGGCATCAGCGCCTAAGACCTGAGGAGAGATTTCAAATGGCACATAAAAAGGCTGGCGGCTCCACACGTAACGGTCGCGATTCAGAAGCTAAACGCCTAGGCGTTAAGCGTTTCGGTGGCGAATCCGTTCTGGCGGGTAGCATCATCGTTCGTCAACGTGGTACCAAATTCCACGCTGGCGCTAACGTAGGTTGCGGTCGTGACCACACTCTGTTTGCTAAAGCAGACGGTAAAGTGAAATTCGAAGTTAAAGGCCCGAAAAACCGTAAATTTATCAGCATCGAAGCTGAATAAGTTTTTCGCGTCCCGGTAACGGATGAAAGCCCCGCAACACGTTGCGGGGCTTTTTACATTCGATAACCGGTAAAAATGCGCATGGTGCGACGTTAATCCGCAAATGCGCTTTGCAGGGAATACGGTATGAAGCAGCAGGCAGGCATTGGCATTCTTTTGGCGCTTACCACAGCAATTTGCTGGGGGGCGTTGCCAATCGCAATGAAGCAGGTGCTGGAGGTGATGGAACCTCCGACAATCGTGTTTTACCGTTTCTTGATGGCGAGTATTGGCCTTGGTGCCATTCTTGCGGTGAAGAAGAGGTTGCCGCCATTACGCGTGTTTCGTAAGCCACGCTGGTTGATTTTGTTGGCAGTGGCGACCGCCGGGCTGTTTGGGAACTTCATCCTGTTCAGCTCATCCTTGCAATACCTGAGTCCGACCGCTTCGCAGGTGATTGGGCAACTCTCGCCAGTTGGCATGATGGTTGCCAGCGTATTTATCCTGAAAGAGAAAATGCGCAGCACTCAGGTTGTAGGGGCATTGATGCTCCTGAGCGGTCTGGTGATGTTTTTTAACACCAGTCTGGTCGAGATATTTACAAAGCTCACCGATTACACCTGGGGAGTTATCTTTGGGGTCGGTGCGGCGACGGTTTGGGTGAGTTATGGCGTGGCGCAAAAGGTTTTATTGCGTCGGCTGGCCTCACCGCAGATCCTGTTTTTACTGTACACTTTATGTACAATCGCGCTCTTCCCTCTGGCAAAGCCTGGAGTGATAGCGCAGCTTAGCCACTGGCAGCTCGCATGTTTAATTTTTTGCGGACTGAATACCTTGGTAGGATATGGCGCCCTGGCGGAAGCGATGGCTCGCTGGCAGGCAGCGCAGGTGAGCGCGATCATCACGCTCACCCCACTGTTTACGCTGTTTTTTTCAGATCTTTTATCACTGGCCTGGCCCGATTTCTTCGCCAGACCGATGTTAAACCTTTTAGGTTATCTCGGTGCGTTTGTCGTGGTTGCGGGCGCGATGTATTCCGCCATTGGTCATCGTATTTGGGGCGGATTACGTAAGCATACAACGGTGGTATCGCAACCCCGCGCAGGCGAATGATTTACGGAGAATAAAATGAAGTTTGTTGATGAAGCATCGATTCTGGTCGTTGCAGGTGATGGCGGTAATGGTTGCGTGAGCTTCCGCCGCGAAAAGTATATTCCGAAAGGCGGCCCGGATGGCGGCGACGGCGGTGATGGTGGTGACGTATGGATGGAAGCCGACGAGAACCTGAACACGCTTATCGATTATCGTTTTGAAAAATCTTTCCGTGCAGAGCGCGGTCAGAACGGTGCAAGCCGCGATTGTACCGGTAAGCGCGGTAAAGACGTGACGATTAAAGTGCCGGTAGGTACGCGTGTAATCGACCAGGGTACTGGTGAAACCATGGGTGATATGACTAAACACGGTCAGCGTCTGCTGGTTGCTAAGGGCGGCTGGCACGGTCTGGGCAATACCCGTTTCAAATCGTCAGTTAACCGTACACCACGGCAGAAAACTAACGGTACGCCGGGCGATAAGCGTGAGCTGCTGCTGGAGCTGATGCTGCTGGCTGACGTCGGTATGTTGGGGATGCCAAACGCGGGTAAATCGACCTTTATTCGTGCGGTATCGGCGGCTAAACCGAAAGTGGCGGATTATCCGTTTACCACTCTGGTGCCAAGTCTGGGTGTGGTACGAATGGACAACGAAAAGAGCTTCGTTGTTGCCGATATTCCAGGACTGATTGAAGGCGCTGCGGAAGGCGCAGGTCTGGGCATTCGCTTCCTGAAGCACCTGGAACGTTGCCGCGTCCTGTTGCACCTCATCGATATCGATCCGATTGACGGCACCGATCCGGTTGAAAACGCGCGTATTATTATCAGCGAGCTGGAAAAATACAGCCAGGATCTGGCGGCGAAACCGCGTTGGTTAGTCTTCAACAAGATCGATCTGCTGGATAAGGCAGAAGCCGAAGAGAAAGCGAAAGCGATCGCTGAAGCGCTGGGCTGGGAAGATAAATATTATCTGATCTCTGCGGCGAGCGGACTGGGCGTGAAAGATCTCTGCTGGGATGTGATGACCTTTATCATTGAAAACCCGGTCGTGCAGGCTGAAGAAGCGAAACAGCCAGAGAAAGTCGAATTCATGTGGGATGATTATCACCGTCAGCAGCTTGAAGAGATTGCTGAAGAGGATGATGAAGACTGGGATGACGACTGGGACGAAGACGACGAAGAAGGCGTTGAGTTCATTTACAAGCGTTAATCACTAATGACCAATGCCAAATAAGCCTGATGCGCTACACTTATCAGGCCTACAAGATGATTGCAATATATTGAATTTGCACGATTTTGTAGGCCGGATAAGGCGTTCACGCCGCATCCGGCATAAACAAAGCGCACTTTGTCAATAATCTGAAACCCCGGCCATGCGCCG
>NZ_JBQZXC010000036.1:0-30302 GCF_053555815.1 Shigella sp. SIG6
CTTTAGCGCACTGTCGCGAGGTGGCGTATATTACGCTTTCCTCTTTCAGAGTCAACCCTGAATTTCAGGATTTTTCTCTTCAACCGAACCGGCTGTTTGTGTGAAGTGATTCACATCCGCCGTGTCGATGAAGGCGCATTATAGGGAGTTCTCCGCAGGCCGCAATAGAAAAATTGCAGAAAAATGACTGACTGCTGCATTCCCCAGCAAAACCCCGCTTTATACCTTTTTACGCACAGAGTTATCCACAATCATCAATGTAATTTCTGTATTTTTCCCACGGTAACCACTGTCAAAATTGTGATCACCATTGAAAGGAAAAAATTCGCGAGCGTTGCGCAAACGTTTTCGTTACAATGCGGGCGAAAAATAAGGATGCCCCGTTAGGGGCGTTAGCTGAGTTTTTCGCGAAAAATTCAGCTAACGCTCTCTGTAATAGTCAACCCCAGGGGATTTACCATGCAACAACGTCGTCCAGTCCGCCGCGCTCTGCTCAGTGTTTCTGACAAAGCCGGTATCGTCGAATTCGCCCAGGCACTTTCCGCACGCGGTGTGGAGCTGCTGTCTACAGGGGGCACTGCCCGTCTGTTAGCAGAAAAAGGTCTGCCGGTAACCGAAGTTTCCGATTACACCGGTTTCCCGGAGATGATGGATGGACGCGTGAAGACCCTGCATCCGAAAGTACATGGTGGCATTCTGGGCCGTCGCGGCCAGGACGATGCCATTATGGAAGAACATCAGATCCAGCCTATCGATATGGTGGTTGTTAACCTGTATCCGTTCGCCCAGACTGTTGCTCGTGAAGGCTGCTCGCTGGAAGATGCGGTTGAGAACATCGATATCGGCGGCCCGACCATGGTGCGCTCCGCCGCTAAGAACCATAAAGATGTCGCAATCGTGGTGAAGAGCAGCGACTACGACGCCATTATTAAAGAGATGGATGACAACGAAGGATCGCTGACGCTTGCAACCCGTTTCGACCTCGCCATCAAAGCCTTCGAACACACTGCCGCCTACGACAGCATGATTGCCAACTACTTCGGCAGCATGGTTCCGGCGTACCACGGTGAAAGCAAAGAAGCCGCCGGTCGCTTCCCACGCACGCTGAACCTGAACTTCATTAAGAAGCAGGATATGCGTTACGGCGAGAACAGCCACCAGCAGGCTGCCTTCTATATAGAAGAGAATGTGAAAGAAGCCTCCGTTGCTACCGCAACCCAGATTCAGGGTAAAGCCCTCTCTTATAACAACATCGCCGATACCGATGCGGCGCTGGAGTGCGTGAAAGAGTTCGCCGAGCCGGCATGTGTGATTGTGAAGCACGCCAACCCTTGCGGTGTAGCTATCGGCAATTCCATTCTTGATGCTTACGATCGCGCGTACAAAACCGACCCAACCTCCGCATTCGGCGGCATCATTGCCTTTAACCGCGAGCTGGATGCGGAAACCGCACAGGCCATCATTTCTCGTCAGTTTGTCGAAGTGATTATTGCGCCTTCCGCCAGCGAAGAAGCCCTGAAAATCACCGCCGCCAAGCAGAACGTACGCGTTCTGACCTGCGGTCAGTGGGGCGAGCGTGTTCCGGGTCTTGATTTCAAACGCGTGAACGGCGGTCTGCTGGTTCAGGATCGTGACCTGGGGATGGTCGGTGCGGAAGAACTGCGCGTCGTCACCCAACGTCAGCCGACCGAACAGGAACTGCGTGATGCGCTGTTCTGCTGGAAAGTGGCGAAATTCGTGAAATCCAATGCTATCGTCTATGCCAAAAACAATATGACCATCGGTATTGGCGCGGGCCAGATGAGCCGCGTGTACTCCGCGAAAATCGCCGGTATTAAAGCTGCCGATGAAGGCCTGGAAGTGAAAGGTTCCTCGATGGCTTCTGACGCGTTCTTCCCGTTCCGCGACGGTATTGATGCCGCCGCCGCTGCGGGCGTGACCTGCGTAATCCAGCCTGGCGGTTCCATCCGTGATGACGAAGTGATTGCCGCCGCCGACGAGCACGGTATTGCGATGCTCTTCACCGACATGCGCCACTTCCGCCATTAATGGAGTAATAGATGAAAGTATTAGTGATTGGTAACGGCGGGCGCGAGCACGCGCTGGCCTGGAAAGCGGCCCAGTCGCCGCTGGTTGAGACTGTTTTTGTTGCTCCGGGTAATGCAGGCACTGCGCTGGAACCCGCGCTGCAAAACGTTGCTATCGGCGTGACCGATATCCCGGCGCTGTTGGATTTCGCACAAAACGAAAAGATTGATCTGACCATCGTCGGCCCGGAAGCGCCGCTGGTGAAAGGCGTGGTCGATACCTTCCGCGCCGCCGGGCTGAAAATCTTCGGCCCAACCGCAGGTGCGGCCCAACTGGAAGGCTCAAAAGCGTTTACCAAAGATTTCCTGGCCCGCCATAAGATCCCTACGGCGGAATACCAGAACTTCACCGAGGTAGAACCTGCGCTGGTGTATCTGCGTGAGAAAGGCGCGCCAATCGTCATTAAAGCGGACGGTCTGGCTGCCGGGAAAGGCGTTATCGTGGCGATGACGCTGGAAGAAGCGGAAGCGGCTGTTCACGATATGCTGGCGGGCAACGCTTTTGGCGACGCGGGTCATCGCATCGTTATCGAAGAGTTCCTCGATGGCGAAGAAGCGAGCTTTATCGTGATGGTGGACGGCGAGCATGTGCTGCCGATGGCTACCAGCCAGGATCACAAACGCGTAGGCGATAAAGATAACGGACCAAACACCGGCGGGATGGGCGCTTACTCCCCCGCGCCGGTAGTAACCGATGAAGTTCATCAGCGCACCATGGAACGTATCATCTGGCCAACCGTGAAAGGCATGGCGGCGGAAGGCAACACCTACACCGGTTTTCTCTATGCGGGCCTGATGATCGACAAACAGGGCAATCCGAAGGTTATTGAATTTAACTGCCGCTTTGGCGATCCGGAAACCCAGCCGATTATGCTGCGCATGAAGTCCGATCTGGTTGAGCTCTGCCTGGCGGCCTGTGAAGGCAAACTGGACGAGAAAACGTCAGAGTGGGATGAACGTGCTTCTCTCAGCGTGGTGATGGCTGCGGGTGGATATCCGGGCGATTACCGCACCGGCGATGTGATCCACGGCCTGCCGCTGGAAGAAGTGGCTGACGGCAAAGTGTTCCACGCGGGCACAAAACTGGCGGATGACGAGCAGGTGGTAACCAGCGGCGGGCGCGTACTGTGCGTCACCGCGCTGGGTCATACCGTGGCAGAAGCGCAGAAACGCGCCTACGCCTTAATGACCGATATCCACTGGGATGATTGCTTCTGCCGGAAAGATATCGGTTGGCGCGCCATCGAACGCGAGCAGAACTAACGCGACAGTTTTGCCAATAGCGTTTTGCGCGTGATCCCTAACTGACGGGCGGCTTCGGTTTTGTTGCCGCCCGTTTTCTCCAGCGCCGCCAGAATCACCTCTTTTTCCACTTCCACCAACGGCTGAATATCCTGACTTTGCCCCAGCGGGATCGGCGTACTGGCAATCGCCAGCGGCAGCTCGCGTTCGGAAATATATTCCCCGGTCAGCAGCACCACCGCCCGTTCCACCGCGTTTTCCAGTTCACGAATATTTCCCGGCCAGTCGTAGTGGATCAGCAAATCCATCGCCTGTGGCGTAAAGCCTTTTACCGCCTTGCGATTACGCTCGGCAAAGCGCTGAAGAAAATGGCCAGCCAGCAGAGGGATATCTTCCCGCCGTTGCCGCAGCGATGGCACTTCAATCGCCACCACATTCAGGCGATAGTAGAGATCCTGGCGAAAACGCCCGGCATTCACCTCTGCGGCAAGATCGCGATGGGTCGCCGCAATCAGCCGGACATCAACCGAGATAGTCTGGTTGCTACCGACACGCTGAACTTCGCGCTCCTGAATCGCACGCAGCAGACGCACCTGCATCATCGGCGAGATATCGCCAATTTCATCGAGAAACAGCGTGCCGCCGTCCGCCTCAACAAAGCGCCCTTCCCGGCGTTTATCGGCTCCAGTAAACGCCCCTTTTTCGTGACCGAACAATTCAGATTCCAGCAAGGATTCGTTGAGTGCCGCACAGTTGAGCGTTACCAGCGGTTTTTCGCTACGTGCGCTACTGGCGTGAATCGCCCTGGCGACCAGCTCTTTACCGGTGCCGGAATCGCCGTGGATCAGCACCGTGGCTTCCGATGACGCGACGAGGGCGATTTCACTGAGCAGGTGTTGCATCGCCGGGCTTTTACCGACCATACCGAACTGGCTGGCAGTCACCGCAGGTGTTTCAGCATCAATACTGTGCGTATGCGCGAGCGCCTTTTCCAGCGTCGCCTGTAGGTTATCGAAATCCAGCGGCTTGATGAGATAATCCAGCGCCCCAGTTTTCAGTGCCTCTACCGCCGTCTCGACGCTGGAGTACGCAGTCATAATCAGCACCGGAATTGCCGGGTTTAACGCTTTGATCTCTTTCAGCGTGGCGATGCCGTCCATCTCCGCCATTCGCACATCGCAAAGCACAAGATCAAAAACCTGTTCCCGCACCTGCTCCAGCGCCTGTCGCCCGCTGTTCGCCAGCGCGACGTTATAGCCCCAGCCGCGCAGTAAAGCCTGCAAAATAGTGCAGTGGCTAATGTCATCATCCACCACCAGAATATCGATATTATCGTGCGTCATCCTTGTGGGTCCTTACGCGTAATATTGACCGGAAGCCAGAGGGTGAACGTTGAGCCTTTTCCCTCCTGGCTTGCGACCTGAATTGTACCACCGTGTTGTTCAACAATATTATGCACGACCGCCAGCCCCAATCCGGTGCCTTCGGCTTTGGTGGTGAAGTACGGAGTGAAGATGGCTTCAAGCTGATCTGCCGCAATTCCCTTACCGCTGTCGGTAACGCTGATTTTCACGCCCGCGCCGCTTTCGCTGGCCGTCACGCTAATCACGCCATGCTGACCAATCGCCTGAATAGCATTGAGATAGAGATTCAACAGGACCTGAGTCAGCCTGTCCGGATCGGCCTGAATTTCCGGTAATGTGTCGTTGGCGGTAAAGCGTAACTGGATCTCCCGGCTGTTTGCATCCTGGCTTACCAGCTGTAATGAGTGGTTAATCAGCGTGTTGAGATCCACCGCCTGCAAAGCCAGATGCGTTGGCTTAACCAGTTCCAGCAACTCGCTTACCACGCGGTTTAAACGGTCGGCCTCTTTCGCCATCACCTGCGCCAGTTGATGCGCTTCTCCCCCTGCAGGCGCGCGCTCGGCAAAGTATTTCGCCAGTCCTTTAATCGAGGAAAGTGGGTTACGGATTTCGTGGGCAACGCCTGCCGCAAGATGCCCCAGCGCCACCAGCTTCTCTTTGCGCTTCATTTCATCTTGTAGAAGCTGGCGCGAGCGCAGATAGCGGCGATACCAGAAGAATGACAATACGCTTGCCAGCAAGACCGTCGCCAGGGCGAAGAGAATAATCAGGGTGTTTCTCTGCTCACGATCTTCGGCACTCACAATATTACTGGCGTCGAAAGCGATGAAAATTGCTTGTGGTGTCGCGGCATACTGCTGCATATGGCGCATCCGGTGCATTCCAGCAGCAAACATCGGTTGAAACTGGCGATAAATTTCCAGAACAGGCTCGCCGTCTGCGCTATCGATCCGCCGCCACGCTTCTTCATCTCCCGGATGTAACTGCTGCATTTCCTGAGGGGAATAAAGCTGTTTTCCCACCATGCCGGAGTTGCTATGCATCACGATTGTTCCTTGTTCATCCGTGACCGCAAACCAACGTACTCCAGGCTGCCCGGCCATTTCTTCCAGTAAGGCCTGCTGCTGCGCATGATGCATGCGCATCCCCATGCCGACGCGCGAGCCGGATTCAAGAGCGCGAATAAGTACACTGCCTTTTTCCAGCAGCGTTTGTCTGGCGGCGGCAGTCTCGCGCCCATAATCGCGAATCACCGTCACCGCAAACAACCCTACCAGCCCAACAATGACCACGGGGAGGATCGCGCTTAACCATTTAGCTAAGGAGTCTTTAGAACGTTGCATAAAACGCATCTTCTTCTTTGCCTGCTCATCCCTTTCTGACAGCAGAAATCATGCCATCTTTTATCAGCGCTTACCCTGCGCTGTAACACAAAGGCTTAAGTTTCAATGAGTAAAAATGACTCGCTACCCGCAGCAGGCGAGTCATTTTTACTCGTTTATCATGCCAGATTACCCGTCATATCAGCGTTTCATCGTTGGCACGGAAGATGCAATACCCGAAGTAAGACAACCACTGGAGGATTAACCATGAAACGGAACACGAAAATTGCCCTGGTAATGATGGCGCTTTCAGCAATGGCGATGGGATCGACATCTGCATTTGCTCACGGCGGACACGGTATGTGGCAGCAAAATGCCGCGCCTTTGACCAGCGAACAACAGACAGCGTGGCAGAAAATCCATAATGACTTTTACGCTCAAAGCAGCGCACTGCAACAGCAACTGGTGACGAAGCGTTATGAATACAATGCCCTGTTAGCCGCGAACCCACCGGATAGCAGCAAAATTAACGCGGTCGCCAAAGAGATGGAGAATTTGCGTCAGTCGTTAGATGAGTTACGGGTGAAACGAGATATCGCGATGGCTGAAGCGGGTATTCCGCGCGGAGCCGGAATGGGCATGGGCTACGGCGGCTGCGGTGGTGGCGGTCATATGGGTATGGGCCACTGGTAAATCAGAACGTTTTCTCGTTGGGTTGCCAGCGACAGAAATCAGAGTTTGCCACTAACAGTAATTGCGAACCTTCGGGCGCTTCCAGCCATGCCACGCTGACATCAACAGAAGAGCGGCTCTGGCGGCGCTCGATATGCGCTATCGCCTGCGAATCTAAATCAGGTTTAATGGTTTGCCCTTCGCAGGTGGTCACGGTCTGTTCCATCGCATGCCAGCGCCCCTGGCGCAGCACGATTCTCCCCTGACGTAAGGCATCGCTAATCTGGCGGATCTGATCAGCACGATAACGGTATAAATCGATTTGGTCGTTAGAAAGCTGCTGCTTTTCCCCATCGGATTCACGTTGCATAAAGCTCAGATCGCCGCGATCGTCAAAACGCGCGCGAATGTTCACCGGCGGTTTGCTGTAAACATTGATATTGATGAGCGTGAGGTTATCGCCCTGCCAGCGATACTCTCGCGTCGTGGTATCGCCACTGCGCCACGGGCTAAACACGGCAAGCAGATGCACATTATCGCCGCTATCTTTTCGCCAGATGCGTACCGCGCCCTGGTCTTCAGCAAATCCACTGGCGGTAAAGGGAGGAAGTGAAGAGTTGTGGCTACAGGCAGTGAGAAACAGCGCACCTGCCAGCATCAATGATCGACGCCAGAAAGACAAAAGGGGTGAAACCACCCCTTCGTTAAAACTGTTCACTGCCACGCAATCTTACTTAACTGCGTCTTTCAGTGCCTTGCCAGAAACAAATGCCGGTACGTTAGCTGCGGCAATTTTGATTTCTTTACCGGTCTGCGGGTTGCGGCCAGTACGCTCAGCGCGATGGTTCACTTTGAAGGTACCGAAACCAACCAGTTGTACAGCATCGCCTTCTTTCAGAGACTCAGTAATTGCAGCCAGAGTGGACTCCAGAGCAGCTTTAGCCTGGGTTTTGGACAGTTCTGCTTTCTCTGCAATTACATCAATCAGTTGAGTCTTGTTCATAAGTTATCCTTACAATGTGTTTATCGCTTGCTAAGCATCGAGTGCGACGGAAATGCCAGAATAGCACTCTCCTGCATACACGCACCGATAGCCACTTTTTTTCGCCCCCCAAATGTAGACCAGACGGGGGGCGAAAGGGAAGACTCCAGGTACGACAAATCAGGCGTTAAATCACGTTTTCTGGTCTTATTGCTGAAAAATTATACCAATATTGCTCTCACCCGACTCACGCAGGTCTGCCCTAAGGCCTTTTATCAGCTCGATATCGCGTTCTTCGCACTCAGCTAAAAGTCGGAATATTTCCCACTGAATGTCCCATTCTTGCTCTACAGCTGGGTTTTCTTTAAGCTCTTCATCGCTCATTTCGCGACCAGCCTGAGTCATTTCCAGCATCGCAACGGTCGTGATGGAGGTCTTACTCACTTCCACCGCGTGTTCGAGCGTTTCACCACTCAAACGCGAATGGACCAGTTCACTTAACGCCACGCAGGCATCGATTGCCGGATAAACGCCGTACAGATCGAAATCGTCGGCTGAAGGAATCGCTTCTTCAAATTTCTCCAGTTGGCTGTCGAAATTTACTTTTGCGTCTTTAACGGTCAGCGTTTCCCAGATGAGATCGAGAATACGACGGTAAATTTGCCCATCACCAAAACCGGTTTGCTGGCAGAACATGGCGTAATTGGGGTACATGCGTTCGCATAAGCAAGCCATGAAAGTGACATGCTGCCAGCTTTCCAGGCGCTCCAGACGCAGATGAATTGGGTTTTGTAACATGTTGAGTTCTCAAATACGGAAATTATCCGCAGTTTACCTGAATTAGGGCTGATTTGCTGTATAGCACACGAACGCCGGACGTTCCGAGGCCACCGCGTCCGCCCAGCGCGTTGGCTCCGGCAGACGATAGCCTTTCATGCAGCGTTGTACCCACGCCAGCGCGCTGTCCACGCTGACCCGATGGCCGGTAGCGATAAACAACGGGTTACAGCGCGCTTTGCTGCGCCAGACCCAGGCCAGCTGCTCGCCTTTATCCATCAGTGGGGCCAGCGCGCCCGGTTCGCTGGAGAGCGGTTCGAATTTACCGCAGAGCCGTTTTTTCGCCACGCCAATGGTCGGCACATCCACCAATAAGCCAAAATGGCTGGCGACGCCAAGACGGCGAGGATGCGAGATCCCATGACCATCGACAAACACTAAATCCGGCTTTTGCGACAGCATCTCCCACGCTGCCAGCAGCGCAGGATATTCGCGGAAGGAAAGAAAACCTGGAATGTAAGGCATGGTGGTGGCGATGCGGGCAACTTTATACTCCACCAGCTCAAGCGAGGGATATTTCAGCAGCACCATCGCCGCTCGCGTCACTTCTCCGCCCTGCTCAAACCCGACATCGGCTCCGGCGATCAGATCCGGTGGATCTTTATCGAGTCGATCCTCGCAGATCACAGAAGAAGCCAGTTCGATTTGTTGAGCGCGTAATGACGCGAGATCCATAATCGCTCCTTAGAGCCTGGTTCAACAGGCGTAATTGTTGAAGGCAGTTTGAGGCCGGACAGCGCGGAAAAACCGGAGCGTACACGTAGTACGTGAGGATTTTGAGCACTGCCCGGCCTCAAAATGGCAAATAAAATAGCCTGATGGATCAGGCTCTTAGCGGTGATACTGTTCAGACAGTCGATGCACTGCCTCCACGAACACGCCAGCATGTTCTGGCGGCACATCCTGATGAATGCCGTGACCAAGGTTAAAGACATGACCTTCGCCGTGACCGAAACCTGCAAGTATAGTCGCTACTTCTTCTTCAATGCGGCCAGGCGGCGCGTACAGCATCGACGGATCCATATTACCCTGCAACGCGACTTTATTGCCCACACGGCGGCGCGCATCGGCGATGTCCGTTGTCCAGTCGAGGCCCAGCGCATCGCAACCGGTTTCAGCCATGGCTTCCAGCCACTGTCCGCCGCCTTTGGTAAACAGCGTGACTGGCACGCGGCGACCGTCGTTTTCACGCAGTAAACCATCAACAATTTTATGCATGTAATAGAGCGAGAACTGTTGATAATCGCGCCCGGTAAGCACGCCGCCCCAGGTGTCGAAAATCATCACTGCCTGAGCACCGGCTTTAATCTGCGCATTCAGATACAAAGTGACGCTTTTCGCCAGTTTATCGAGCAGAGCGTGCAGCGCCTGCGGATCGGCATACATCATTTTTTTGATCACGGTGAAGGCTTTGCTGCTGCCGCCTTCCACCATGTAGGTTGCCAGCGTCCACGGGCTGCCGGAAAAACCAATCAGCGGCACTTCGCCTTTCAGTTCGTGACGAATGGTACGCACCGCGTTCATCACGTAACCCAGCTCATCTTCCGGGTCCGGAATTGGCAGTTTATCGACGTCGGCTTTGCAGGTGACTGGCGAGGTAAAACGCGGACCTTCTCCGGCTTCAAAATAGAGCCCTAACCCCATCGCGTCCGGCACGGTGAGGATATCGGAAAAGAGGATCGCCGCATCCAGCGGGTAGCGACGCAGCGGTTGCAAAGTCACTTCGCACGCCAGCTCGGCGTTTTTGCACAGCGACATAAAATCGCCCGCCTGGGCGCGCGTGGCTTTATATTCCGGTAGATAGCGACCCGCCTGGCGCATCATCCATACTGGAGTGACATCAACGGGCTGGCGCAGCAGCGCCCGCAGATAACGATCGTTTTTAAGTTCGGTCATTTTGGCTGTTCCTTAGTGCGTCAGGCGGTCAGTGTATCATCACTCATACTCTGCCCGACACATCGCCACAGTATCTTCTATCAGACGGCGCGCTACGGTGCCGGGCGGCGGGAGTAACGGCAAATCGTCATAGCGATACCAGTTCGCCTCGAGCAATTCTTTCGGGTCGATCACGATGTCGCCGCTGTCATATTCCGCCATAAACGCGGTCATTAAAGACTGAGGAAACGGCCACGGCTGAGAAGTCACGTAACGCAAGTTTTTAACTTTAATTCCGCTCTCTTCCATCACTTCCCGCGCGACTGCCTGCTCGAGGGTTTCGCCCACTTCGACGAATCCGGCAAGTACTGTATGGACACCGTTACGATGGCGGGTATGCTGGGCGAGGAGGATCGAATCATCGCGACGGATGGCAACAATAATGCAGGGGGCGATTTGCGGGTAGTAACGCTCACGGCAATGGCTGCACAGCATCGCCCATTCGGTTTTGCTCGGATACATTTCATGCCCGCAGTAACCACAGTATTTATGCGATCGGTAAAACTCCGCCAGTTGCACGCCACGTCCGGCCAGTTGAAACAGCCCAACATCGAGATCAATGACCTGACGTACCGACCCCATATCGTGACGCCGCTGCTGTTGTATTAACCAAACAGGTTCCCCCTGCCATTCGCCGATTTGTAGTGCGCGCTGACCCACAAGATCGAAATTTGCCGCTTCGCCATACGGCAATTCTCCCTTCGGCAACCATAATTTTTGTTCATGGCTGACGACCCACCAGCCGTGATCTAATTTTTCAATTATACGATCCATAGCTCTTGCACTACCTTTGCATCACTGGCATGTTTAACATGGTTTTTACATTTCTCACTGAGCAGTTTTTGAATACAAACTTGCGGAGTCAATCATGCTTAACCAGCTCGATAACCTGACGGAGCGCGTCAGAGGAAGTAACAAACTGGTTGATCGCTGGCTACATGTACGTAAGCATCTGCTCGTGGCTTACTACAATCTGGTTGGCATTAAGCCTGGCAAAGAATCGTACATGAGGCTAAACGAAAAAGCCCTTGATGATTTTTGTCAGAGCCTGGTCGATTACTTGTCTGCCGGACATTTCAGTATTTATGAGCGCATTCTTCATAAGCTGGAAGGCAACGGGCAACTCGCGCGCGCCGCGAAGATTTGGCCGCAACTCGAAGCCAATACCCAACAGATTATGGATTACTACGATTCCAGCCTGGAAACCGCCATCGATCATGATAATTACCTTGAGTTTCAACAGGTTTTATCTGACATCGGCGAGGCGCTGGAAGCGCGCTTTGTGCTGGAAGATAAGCTGATTCTGCTGGTGCTTGACGCCGCCCGCGTCAAACATCCTGCTTGAGTTCTGCGCTGTTAACGCGTAATTTACATTCAACGCCCCGTTTGTGGGGGCTAATTTCTTGTCGGAGTGCCTTAACTGGCTGAGACCGTTTATTCGGGATCCGCGGAACCTGATCAGGCTAATACCTGCGAAGGGAACAAGAGTTAATCTGCTATCGCATCGCCTTTGCGGCGATCGTCTCTTGCTTCATCCGTCGTCTGACAAGCCACGTCCTTAACTTTTTGGAATGAGCTATGTCTGCAACAAAACTGACCCGCCGCGAACAACGCGCCCGAGCCCAACATTTTATCGACACCCTGGAAGGCACCGCCTTTCCCAACTCAAAACGCATTTATATCACTGGCACACACCCCGGCGTGCGCGTGCCGATGCGTGAGATCCAGCTTAGCCCGACGCTAATTGGCGGTAGCAAAGAACAGCCGCAGTACGAAGAAAACGAAGCGATTCCGGTCTACGACACCTCCGGCCCGTATGGTGATCCGCAGATCGCCATTAACGTGCAGCAAGGGCTGGCAAAACTACGCCAGCCGTGGATCGATGCGCGCGCCGATACCGAAGAACTTACCGTGCGCAGTTCCGATTACACCAGAACGCGGCTGGCAGATGATGGTCTCGACGAGCTACGTTTTAGCGGCTTATTAACGCCAAAACGCGCCAAAACAGGACGCCGTGTCACCCAACTGCACTACGCCCGCCAGGGCATCATCACGCCGGAAATGGAATTCATCGCCATCCGCGAGAATATGGGCCGCGAGCGCATCCGTAGCGAGGTTTTACGCCACCAGCATCCGGGAATGAGCTTTGGCGCACATCTGCCGGAAAATATCACTGCGGAATTTGTCCGTGATGAAGTTGCTGCCGGACGTGCGATTATCCCGGCCAACATTAATCATCCGGAATCGGAGCCGATGATTATTGGCCGTAACTTCCTGGTAAAAGTTAACGCCAATATCGGCAACTCGGCGGTCACCTCTTCCATCGAAGAAGAAGTGGAAAAGCTGGTATGGTCCACGCGCTGGGGAGCGGATACGGTGATGGATCTCTCCACCGGTCGCTATATTCACGAAACCCGCGAGTGGATTTTGCGTAACAGTCCGGTGCCGATCGGTACAGTGCCGATCTACCAGGCGCTGGAGAAGGTTAACGGGATCGCCGAAGATCTTACCTGGGAAGCGTTCCGCGACACGCTGCTGGAACAGGCCGAGCAAGGTGTGGATTACTTCACTATCCATGCGGGCGTACTGCTGCGCTATGTGCCGATGACCGCGAAACGCCTGACCGGTATCGTCTCTCGCGGCGGTTCGATTATGGCGAAATGGTGCCTCTCCCATCATCAGGAAAATTTCCTCTATCAACACTTCCGCGAAATTTGTGAAATCTGTGCCGCTTATGACGCTTCGCTGTCGCTGGGCGACGGTCTGCGCCCCGGTTCTATTCAGGACGCCAACGATGAAGCGCAGTTTGCCGAATTGCATACGCTGGGCGAACTGACCAAAATCGCCTGGGAATATGACGTACAGGTGATGATTGAAGGCCCAGGCCATGTGCCGATGCAGATGATCCGCCGCAATATGACCGAGGAGTTAGAGCACTGCCACGAAGCGCCGTTTTACACTCTGGGGCCGCTAACTACCGATATTGCACCGGGCTATGACCACTTCACGTCGGGGATTGGTGCGGCGATGATTGGCTGGTTTGGCTGCGCGATGCTCTGTTACGTAACGCCAAAAGAGCATCTGGGTCTGCCCAATAAAGAAGATGTTAAGCAGGGGCTTATCACTTATAAGATTGCCGCCCACGCTGCTGACCTGGCAAAAGGGCATCCGGGCGCGCAAATTCGCGATAACGCCATGTCGAAAGCCCGCTTCGAATTTCGCTGGGAAGACCAGTTTAATCTGGCCCTCGACCCGTTTACCGCCCGCGCTTATCACGATGAAACCCTGCCCCAAGAGTCCGGCAAAGTCGCCCATTTTTGCTCCATGTGTGGGCCAAAATTCTGCTCGATGAAAATCAGCCAAGAAGTACGCGATTACGCCGCCGCGCAAACCATTGAAGTGGGAATGGCGGATATGTCGGAGAACTTCCGTGCCAGAGGCGGAGAAATCTACCTGCATAAGGAGGAAGCGTGATGTATCAGCCTGATTTTCCTCCTGTACCTTTTCGTTTAGGACTGTACCCGGTGGTGGACAGCGTACAGTGGATCGAACGTCTGTTGGATGCAGGCGTACGTACTCTCCAGCTACGCATCAAAGATCGGCGCGATGAAGAGGTGGAAGCCGATGTCGTGGCGGCAATTGCGCTGGGCCGCCGCTATAACGCGCGATTGTTTATCAACGATTACTGGCGGCTCGCGATCAAGCATCAGGCGTATGGCGTCCATTTGGGGCAGGAAGATTTGCAAGCCACCGATCTCAATGCCATCCGCGCGGCAGGCCTGCGGCTGGGCGTTTCGACACATGACGATATGGAAATCGACGTCGCGCTGGCAGCACGCCCCTCTTATATCGCGCTGGGACATGTGTTCCCGACGCAAACCAAACAGATGCCTTCTGCACCGCAGGGGCTGGAACAGTTGGCACGGCATGTTGAGCGCCTGGCGGATTATCCCACCGTGGCGATTGGCGGTATCAGTCTGGCACGCGCGCCTGCGGTGATAGCAACGGGTGTCGGCAGTATCGCCGTCGTCAGCGCCATTACTCAAGCCGCAGACTGGCGTTTGGCAACGGCACAGTTGCTGGAAATTGCAGGAGTTGGCGATGAATGACCGTGACTTTATGCGTTATAGCCGCCAAATTCTGCTCGACGATATCGCTCTTGACGGGCAGCAAAAACTGCTCGACAGCCAGGTGCTGATTATTGGTCTTGGCGGGCTGGGTACACCTGCTGCGCTATACCTGGCAGGGGCTGGCGTCGGGACGCTGGTACTGGCAGATGACGACGATGTGCATTTAAGCAATCTGCAACGACAAATCCTCTTTACCACTGAAGATATCAACAGCCCGAAATCGCAGGTCAGCCAACAGCGACTGACACAGTTGAATCCCGACATTCAACTGACAGCATTACAACAACGGTTAACGGGTGAGGCGTTGAAAGATGCGGTTGCACAAGCCGATGTGGTGCTCGACTGTACCGACAATATGGCGACTCGCCAGGAGATTAATGCCGCCTGCGTGGCACTCAACACGCCGCTTATCACCGCCAGCGCGGTCGGATTTGGCGGTCAGTTGATGGTACTGACACCGCCCTGGGAGCAGGGGTGTTACCGCTGCCTGTGGCCAGATAACCAGCAGCCAGAACGCAACTGCCGCACGGCGGGCGTGGTTGGCCCGGTGGTCGGGGTGATGGGCACTTTGCAGGCACTGGAAGCCATTAAGTTATTAAGCGGTATAGAGACGCCTGCGGGAGAACTCCGACTGTTCGACGGTAAGTCGAGCCAGTGGCGCAGCCTGGCGTTGCGCCGCGCCAGTGGTTGCCCGGTATGCGGAGGAAGCAATGCAGATCCTGTTTAACGATCAACCGATGCAGTGCGCCGCCGGGCAAACTGTTCACGAACTACTGGAGCAACTCGACCAACGACAAGCGGGCGCGGCTCTGGCGATTAATCAGCAAATCGTCCCGCGTGAGCAGTGGACGCAACATATCGTGCAGGATGGCGACCAGATCCTGCTTTTTCAGGTTATTGCAGGGGGTTGAGATGTTACGTATTGCGGACAAAACGTTTGATTCACATCTGTTTACCGGCACAGGGAAATTCGCTTCTTCACAACTGATGGTGGAGGCGATCCGCGCTTCCGGCAGCCAGCTGGTGACACTGGCGATGAAACGTGTCGACTTGCGCCAGCACAACGACGCTATCCTCGAACCGCTTATCGCGGCGGGTGTGGCCCTGCTGCCGAATACTTCCGGGGCGAAAACAGCGGAAGAAGCCATTTTCGCCGCCCATCTGGCACGTGAAGCGTTAGGCACAAACTGGCTAAAATTGGAGATTCACCCTGACGCCCGCTGGCTGTTGCCCGATCCCATCGAAACCCTGAAAGCCGCCGAAACGCTGGTACAACAGGGATTTGTCGTGCTGCCTTACTGCGGGGCCGATCCGGTATTGTGTAAACGTCTGGAAGAAGTCGGCTGTGCAGCGGTGATGCCGCTCGGCGCGCCGATTGGCTCGAATCAGGGACTGGAAACCCGTGCCATGCTGGAGATTATTATCCAGCAGGCCACAGTTCCGGTGGTTGTCGATGCTGGCATCGGCGTTCCCAGCCATGCCGCGCAGGCGCTGGAAATGGGGGCCGACGCGGTGTTAGTGAATACGGCGATTGCCGTCGCGGACGATCCCGTCAACATGGCGAAGGCATTTCGTCTGGCGGTAGAAGCAGGCCTGCTGGCACGTCAGTCCGGACCGGGCAGCCGCAGTTATTTTGCTCATGCCACCAGCCCGCTGACCGGATTTCTGGAGGCATCGGCATGAAAACCTTCAGCAATCGCTGGCGACAACTGGACTGGGACGACATCCGCCTGCGTATCAACGGCAAAACGGCTGCTGACGTAGAGCGGGCGCTAAATGCCTCGCAACTCACCCGCGACAACATGATGGCGCTGTTATCGCCTGCCGCCAGTGGCTATCTGGAACAACTGGCCCAACAGGCGCAGCGTCTGACCCGTCAGCGATTTGGCAACACAGTTAGTTTCTACGTCCCGCTTTATCTTTCCAATCTTTGCGCTAACGACTGCACGTACTGCGGATTTTCCATGAGTAATCGCATCAAGCGCAAAACTCTGGATGAAGCGGATATTGCCAGGGAAAGCGCCGCTATACGGGAGATGGGCTTTGAACATCTGCTATTAGTCACTGGTGAACATCAGGCGAAAGTGGGGATGGATTACTTTCGTCGTCATCTCCCCGCCCTGCGTGAACAGTTCTCTTCACTACAAATGGAAGTGCAACCACTGGCGGAGACGGAATACGCCGAGTTAAAGCAACTTGGTCTGGATGGGGTGATGGTTTATCAGGAGACATATCACGAGGCGACTTATACCCGCCATCATTTGAAAGGCAAAAAACAGGACTTCTTCTGGCGGCTGGAAACGCCGGATCGGCTGGGGCGTGCGGGGATTGATAAGATAGGCCTCGGCGCGCTAATTGGCCTTTCCGACAACTGGCGCGTTGACTGCTATATGGTTGCCGAACATTTGCTATGGCTGCAACAGCATTACTGGCAAAGCCGTTACTCTGTCTCCTTTCCGTGCCTGCGCCCGTGTACTGGCGGCATTGAGCCTGCATCGATTATGGATGAACGCCAGTTAGTGCAAACCATCTGCGCCTTCCGACTGCTTGCACCGGAGATTGAACTGTCACTCTCCACGCGGGAATCACCGTGGTTTCGCGATCGCGTTATTCCGCTGGCGATCAATAACGTCAGCGCCTTCTCGAAAACGCAGTCAGGTGGCTATGCCGATAATCACCCCGAGTTGGAACAGTTCTCACCGCACGACGATCGCAGACCGGAAGCGGTTGCTGCCGCGTTAACCGCTCAGGGTTTGCAGCCGGTATGGAAAGACTGGGACAGCTATCTGGGACGCGCCTCGCAAAGACTATGAGACGGAATGTAAGAACGTAAATTTATTCCGAGCCGCTACGGAAGATGAAAAACGCAAGGTTGTTGAAAGCGTTGTGTTTTTTTATGGTAGTGCCGTCAGCAGGAATGTTGTCCAGGGCGAAAAGCTTCTTCCTCGTTTCGCCCTGCCTTTCTTAATATTTTCCGTGAAGAATTTGCCCTCTGAATAACACCCATAAAAAAACCCGCCGAAGCGGGTTTTTACGTTATTTGCGGATTAACGATTACTCGTTATCAGAACCGCCCAGACCTGCGTTCAGCAGTTCTGCCAGGCTGGCAGATGCGTCTTCTGCAGTCACCTGCGGTGCAGCCGGAGCTTCACCCGCAGCACGGCGACGCATACGATCCTGGTGGTACGCGTAACCGGTACCTGCCGGGATCAGACGACCCACGATAACGTTCTCTTTCAGGCCGCGCAGTTCGTCGCGTTTGCCCGCAACGGCTGCTTCGGTCAGCACGCGAGTGGTCTCCTGGAACGATGCCGCGGAGATGAAGGACTCGGTTGCCAGAGACGCTTTGGTGATACCCAGCAGATCGCGGGAGTAAGTTGCACCCACTTTGCCGTTCGCTTCCAGTTCGCGGTTTGCGATCTTGACGCGAGAGTATTCAACCTGTTCGCCTTCCAGGAAGTCGGAGCTGCCCGCGTTAACGATGGTAGCTTTACGCAGCATCTGACGAACGATAACTTCGATGTGTTTATCGTTAATCTTAACGCCCTGCAGACGGTATACGTCCTGTACTTCGTTAACGATGTAACGAGTCACAGCATGAACACCACGCAGACGCAGAATGTCGTGCGGCGCTTCCGGACCGTCGGAAATTACGTCACCACGTTCTACACGTTCACCTTCGAACACGTTGAGCTGACGCCATTTCGGAATCATCTCTTCGTACGGATCGCTACCGTCTACCGGGGTGATAACCAGACGACGTTTACCTTTGGTTTCTTTACCGAAGGAAACGATACCGCTGATTTCAGCCAGGATTGCCGGCTCTTTCGGACGACGAGCTTCGAACAGGTCCGCAACGCGCGGCAGACCACCGGTGATGTCCTTGGTACCGCCGGATTCCTGCGGAATACGCGCCAAGGTGTCACCAGAGCTGATCTGTACGCCATCTTCCAGCTGAACAATCGCTTTACCCGGCAGGAAGTACTGCGCAGGCATATCGGTACCTGGGATCAGAACGTCGTTACCCTGAGCATCAACGATTTTCAGTGCCGGACGCAGATCTTTACCACCTGCGGTACGTTCTGCGGAATCCAGAACCACCAGCGAAGACAGACCGGTCAGTTCGTCGGTCTGACGAGTAATGGTCTGGCCGTCGATCATGTCAGTAAAGCGTACAAAACCGCTTACTTCGGTGATAACCGGCATGGTGTGCGGGTCCCAGTTTGCAACGGTTTCGCCGCCAGCAACCTGTTCGCCATCGCCTTTCGCCAGTACCGCACCGTAAGGCACTTTGTAGCTTTCTTTGGTACGACCGAATTCGTCGATCAGTTTCAGTTCGGTGTTACGGGAAGTGATAACCAGTTTACCGCTGGAGTTCACAACCGACTTCACGTTGCTGAGCTTGATGCTACCTTTGTTTTTCACCTGGATGCTGGATTCAGCAGCCGCACGAGATGCCGCACCACCGATGTGGAACGTACGCATGGTCAGCTGTGTACCCGGTTCACCGATGGACTGTGCCGCGATAACACCGATTGCTTCACCTTTGTTGATGATGTGGCCACGCGCCAGGTCACGACCGTAGCAGTGCGCACATACACCAAAGTCGGTGTCACAAGATACAACAGAACGTACTTTTACCGCGTCAACAGAGTTCTCTTCCAGCAGGTCACACCACTGTTCGTGCAGCAGCGTGTTGCGCGGAACGAGGATATCAGCAGTACCCGGCTTCAGAACGTCTTCAGCAGTTACACGACCCAGTACGCGATCGCGCAGCGGCTCTTTAACGTCACCACCCTCGATAACCGGAGTCATCATGATACCTTCATGGGTACCACAATCGTCTTCGGTAACCACCAGGTCCTGCGCCACGTCAACCAGACGACGAGTCAGGTAACCGGAGTTCGCAGTTTTCAGTGCGGTATCCGCCAGACCTTTACGAGCACCGTGGGTGGAGATGAAGTACTGGAGTACGTTCAGACCTTCACGGAAGTTCGCGGTGATTGGCGTTTCGATGATGGAGCCATCCGGCTTCGCCATCAGACCACGCATACCAGCAAGCTGACGAATCTGTGCCGCAGAACCACGCGCACCGGAGTCGGCCATCATGTAGATGCTGTTGAAGGAAACCTGCTTCTCTTCCTGACCGTCACGGTTAATAACGGTTTCAGTTTGCAGGTTATCCATCATCGCTTTGGATACACGATCGTTCGCCGCAGCCCAGATATCGATAACTTTGTTGTAGCGTTCGCCCGCAGTTACCAGACCAGACTGGAACTGCTCCTGAATTTCAGCAACTTCTGCTTCTGCCTCGGAGATGATTTCGTGTTTCTTCTCCGGGATGACCATGTCATCGATGCCAACAGATGCACCAGAACGCGCTGCATAGGCGAAGCCGGTGTACATGATCTGGTCCGCAAAAATAACGGTCGGTTTCAGACCGAGAATGCGGTAGCAGGTGTTCAGCATTTTGGAGATTGCTTTTTTACCCAGCGCCTGGTTGACGATGGAGTAAGGCAGACCTTTCGGTACAATCATCCACAGAATGGCACGGCCAACAGTCGTGTCTTTCAGGCTGGTTTTCGCTACTAATTCACCGTTAGCATCTTTTTCATACTCGGTGATACGCACTTTAACGCGCGCATGCAGAGAAGCCAGACCAGAGCGATACAGACGTTCTGCTTCTTTCGGGCCAGTCAGCACCATGCCTTCGCCTTTGGCGTTAACACAGTCACGGGTCATGTAGTACAGACCCAGTACAACGTCCTGAGACGGAACGATGATTGGTTCGCCGTTCGCCGGGGACAGGATGTTGTTGGTAGACATCATCAGCGCACGCGCTTCCAGCTGGGCTTCCAGCGTCAGCGGTACGTGAACAGCCATCTGGTCACCATCGAAGTCGGCGTTATATGCCGCACAAACCAGCGGGTGCAGCTGGATAGCTTTACCTTCGATCAGTACCGGTTCAAATGCCTGGATACCCAGACGGTGCAGAGTCGGTGCACGGTTCAGCAGTACCGGGTGTTCGCGGATAACTTCGTCCAGGATATCCCAAACGACAGCTTCTTCGCGCTCAACCATTTTCTTCGCAGCTTTAATGGTGGTAGCAAGACCACGCAGTTCCAGCTTGCCGTAGATGAACGGTTTGAACAGCTCCAGCGCCATTTTCTTCGGCAGACCGCACTGATGCAGACGCAGGTATGGACCTACGGTGATTACAGAACGACCGGAGTAGTCAACACGCTTACCGAGCAGGTTCTGACGGAAACGACCCTGTTTACCTTTGATCATGTCGGCCAAAGATTTCAGAGGACGCTTGTTAGAACCGGTGATCGCACGACCGCGACGACCGTTATCCAGCAGGGCGTCTACCGCTTCCTGCAGCATACGTTTTTCGTTACGTACGATGATGTCCGGCGCAGCCAGATCCAGCAGACGTTTCAGACGGTTGTTACGGTTAATGACGCGACGATACAGATCGTTCAGGTCAGAAGTCGCGAAACGACCACCATCCAGCGGAACCAGCGGACGCAGATCTGGCGGCAGTACCGGCAGAACGGTCAGGATCATCCACTCTGGTTTGTTACCAGACTGAACGAACGCTTCCAGCAGTTTGATACGCTTGGTCAGCTTTTTACGCTTGGTTTCGGAGTTGGTTTCGTTCAGCTCTTCACGCAGCTGTTCGCACTCTTGCTCCAGATCCATGCTCTTCAGCAGAGCCTGGATTGCTTCCGCACCCATCTTCGCGTCGAATTCGTCACCGAACTCTTCCAGCGCGTCCAGATACTGCTCTTCAGTCAGGATCTGCTGACGTTCCAGGTTGGTCATACCGCCTTCGATAACCACATAGGATTCAAAGTACAGTACGCGTTCGATATCGCGCAGCGGCATATCGAGCAGCAGACCGATACGGGACGGCAGCGATTTCAGGAACCAGATGTGCGCAGTCGGGGAAGCCAGTTCGATGTGGCCCATACGCTCACGGCGTACTTTAGTCTGGGTCACTTCAACGCCGCACTTCTCACAGATGACGCCACGGTGTTTCAGGCGCTTGTACTTACCGCACAGGCACTCGTAATCTTTTACCGGCCCAAAGATACGGGCGCAGAAAAGGCCGTCACGTTCTGGTTTGAACGTACGGTAGTTGATGGTTTCCGGCTTTTTAACTTCACCGAAAGACCATGAACGGATCATGTCTGGCGAAGCCAGAGCAATTTTGATCGCATCAAACTCTTCGGTTTTAGTCTGCGCTTTCAGAAACTTTAATAAATCTTTCACGGATTTGCTCCCGTCGGAGTTAGCACAATCCGCTGCCGGGTTTTACCCCGACAGCAGTGACCTGTTTGAGCGAGAATTACTCGTCTTCCAGTTCGATGTTGATACCCAGCGAACGAATCTCTTTCAACAATACGTTGAAGGATTCTGGCATGCCCGGCTCCATCTGATGGTTGCCGTCCACGATGTTTTTATACATCTTGGTACGACCGTTCACGTCATCAGACTTAACAGTGAGCATTTCCTGCAGGGTGTATGCTGCGCCGTATGCTTCCAGCGCCCACACTTCCATCTCCCCGAAACGCTGACCACCGAACTGTGCCTTACCACCCAGCGGCTGCTGAGTAACCAGGCTGTAAGAACCGGTGGAACGCGCGTGCATCTTGTCGTCGACCAGGTGGTTCAGTTTCAGCATGTACATGTAACCAACGGTTACCGGACGCTCGAACTGTTCACCAGTGCGACCATCGTACAGGCGGATCTGACCGGAAGTCGGCAGGTCGCCAAGTTTCAGCAGCTCTTTAATTTCTGCTTCTTTCGCACCGTCGAACACCGGCGTTGCGATTGGCATACCTTTGCGCAGGTTTTCAGCCAGACGCATAACTTCTTCATCGCTGAAGGTACTCAGGTCAACTTTCTGACGAACGTCAGCGCCCAGATCGTACGCACGCTGGATGAATTCGCGCAGTTTCGCGACTTCTTGCTGCTGTTTCAGCATGGCGTTGATCTTGTCGCCGATACCTTTCGCAGCCATACCCAGGTGGGTTTCGAGGATCTGACCGATGTTCATACGAGACGGTACGCCCAGCGGGTTCAGTACGATGTCTACCGGCGTACCGTTTTCATCGTAAGGCATATCTTCGATCGGGTTGATCTTAGAAATTACACCCTTGTTACCGTGACGACCTGCCATCTTGTCACCAGGCTGGATACGGCGTTTAACCGCCAGATATACCTTAACAATCTTCAGCACGCCCGGTGCCAGATCGTCGCCCTGGGTGATTTTGCGGCGTTTCGCTTCGAGTTTCTTCTCGAACTCGTGTTTCAGTTCGTCATACTGCTCAGCCAGCTGTTCCAGCTGATTTTGTTTCTCTTCGTCTGTCAGGCCCAGCTCCAGCCAGCGATCGCGCGGCAGTTTGTCGAGCTTCTCAGCTTCAACGCCACCGGCTACCAGCACAGCACGGATACGGCTGAACAGACCCGCTTCTAGGATCTGCAGTTCTTCAGACAGGTCTTTCTTCGCCTGTTTGAGCTGCATTTCTTCGATTTCCAGCGCACGTTTGTCTTTTTCTACGCCATCGCGAGTAAAGACCTGAACGTCGATAACCGTACCGGATACACCGTTTGGTACGCGCAGAGAAGAGTCTTTAACGTCAGAGGCTTTCTCACCGAAGATCGCACGCAGCAGTTTTTCTTCTGGGGTCAGCTGAGTTTCACCTTTCGGCGTTACCTTACCAACCAGAATGTCGCCACCGGTCACTTCCGCACCAATGTAAACGATACCGGATTCATCCAGTTTGGAGAGCGCAGCTTCACCCACGTTCGGGATGTCAGCGGTGATCTCTTCCGGACCCAGCTTGGTGTCACGGGACACACACGCCAGTTCCTGAATGTGGATGGTGGTGAAACGGTCTTCCTGAACAACACGCTCGGATACGAGGATGGAGTCTTCGAAGTTGTAACCATTCCACGGCATGAACGCTACGCGCATGTTCTGACCAAGCGCCAGTTCACCGAGGTCGGTGGACGGACCGTCTGCCAGCACGTCGCCACGTTCAACCGGTTCACCCAGAGACACACACGGCATCTGGTTGATACAGGTGTTCTGGTTAGAACGGGTGTATTTGGTCAGGTTGTAGATGTCGATACCTGCTTCACCCGGATACATCTCGTCTTCGTTAACTTTGATAACGATACGGGAAGCATCCACGTACTGAACGACACCACCACGTTTAGCTACCGCAGTTACACCGGAGTCAACGGCAACAGCACGTTCCATACCAGTACCAACCAGCGGCTTATCAGCGCGCAGAGTCGGAACGGCCTGACGTTGCATGTTCGCACCCATCAATGCACGGTTGGCGTCATCGTGTTCCAGGAACGGGATCAGGGACGCACCGACGGATACCACCTGCTGGGTGGATACGTCCATGTAGTCAACCTGGTCGCGGCTGAACAAGCTGGATTCGCCTTTGCTACGGCAAGTTACCAGGTCTTCTACGAAGTGGCCTTCTTCATCCAGGTTGGAGTTCGCCTGGGCGATAACGTAGTTGCCTTCTTCGATAGCAGACAGGTAGTGAATTTCGTCAGTTACAACACCGTCGGTCACTTTACGATACGGAGTCTCAAGGAAGCCGTATTCGTTAGTCTGTGCGTACACGGACAGAGAGTTGATCAGACCGATGTTCGGACCTTCAGGGGTTTCGATTGGACATACGCGACCGTAGTGAGTCGGGTGTACGTCTCGAACTTCGAAACCTGCACGTTCACGGGTCAGACCGCCTGGGCCGAGTGCGGAGATACGACGTTTGTGCGTAATCTCAGACAGCGGGTTGTTCTGGTCCATAAACTGAGACAGCTGGCTGGAACCGAAGAACTCTTTCACTGCTGCGGAAATCGGCTTGGCGTTGATCATATCCTGAGGCATCAGGGTATCCAGATCGCCCAGAGACAGACGCTCTTTCACCGCACGCTCTACACGTACCAAGCCAACGCGGAACTGGTTTTCCGCCATTTCGCCAACGGAACGGATACGACGGTTGCCGAGGTGGTCGATATCATCGACTTCGCCTTTACCGTTACGGATATCGATGAGCTTTTTCATAACATCAATGATGTCGTCTTTGCTCAGAATACCGGAACCTTCGATTTCTTCGCGCAGCAGAGAACGGTTGAACTTCATACGACCAACCGCAGACAAGTCATAACGGTCTTCGGAGAAGAACAGGTTCTCGAACAGGCTTTCAGCTGCTTCACGAGTCGGCGGCTCGCCAGGGCGCATCATGCGGTAGATTTCTACCAGTGCGCTCAGACGGTCGTTAGTTGGGTCGACACGTAAGGTTTCAGAGATATATGGGCCGTGATCCAGATCGTTGGTGAACAGCGTTTCGATACGCTTGTGACCAGACTGGCTCAGCTTAGCCAGCAGATCCAGGCTCAGCTCCATGTTCGCTGCGCAGATCAGCTCGCCGGTAGACTCATCAATATAGTCTTTAGCAACCACTTTACCTGCGATGTACTCAACCGGGACTTCGATCAGTTTGACGTCGTCTTTTTCCAGCTGGCGAATGTGGCGCGCAGTGATACGGCGGCCTTTTTCTACGTACACTTTACCGTTAGCTTCGATGTCAAAAGATGCGGTTTCACCACGCAGGCGTTCCGGCACCAGTTCCATCTGCAGCTTGTTATCACG
This sequence comes from Shigella sp. SIG6, assembly GCF_053555815.1. Lineage (NCBI taxonomy): Bacteria > Pseudomonadati > Pseudomonadota > Gammaproteobacteria > Enterobacterales > Enterobacteriaceae > Shigella > Shigella sp. SIG6. Next base: position 25,259 of record NZ_JBQZXC010000036.1, read on the forward strand.
GATTTCAAAGATAACTTTTTCAAAGAACAGGTCGAGGATCTGCTCTGTGGTGTAGTTCAGGGCGCGCAGAATGATGGTCGCAGGCAGTTTACGGCGACGGTCGATACGTACGAACAGGTTGTCCTTCGGATCGAATTCGAAGTCCAGCCAGGAACCACGGTAAGGGATGATGCGCGCGTTATACAGCACTTTACCCGAAGAGTGGGTTTTACCTTTGTCGGAGTCAAAGAAGACGCCCGGACTACGGTGCAGCTGGGAAACGATAACACGCTCAGTACCGTTGATAACAAAGGTACCGTTGTCTGTCATGAGCGGAATTTCGCCCATGTAGACTTCTTGTTCTTTAATGTCTTTTACGGTGCCTTCCGGCGCTTCGCGCTCATAGATCACCAGACGCAGTTTAACGCGCAGCGGTGCGGAATAGGTCACGCCACGGATTTGACATTCCTGGACGTCAAACACCGGTTCGCCAAGGCGGTAGCTGACGTATTGCAGCTCGGAATTACCGCTGTAGCTCTGAATCGGGAATACGGAACGGAAAGCAGCTTCCAGACCATACTGCCCTTCAGGATCTTGCTCGATAAATTTCTGAAACGAGTCAAGCTGGATAGAAAGGAGATAAGGTACATCCAGAACTTGTGGACGTTTACCAAAATCCTTACGAATACGTTTTTTCTCGGTATAGGAGTAAACCATAGGGTTCCTCAGCTCGCTGACAAGTCGACCCATCTGTCCATTGAGCGGACAGTTTGTGCAACACTATTTTGTTGACCGGAAAATGGAACACTTTCCGCAATGCCTGTTGCTATCACGCTTAAACCATTTCATTGCGATTTACACAGAACGGACGTCCTGTCGCAGTATATTAAGTCGTCGATAGAAACAAGCATTGAAAGGCACAGCAGTAGTCAAACAGTGTGAAACGCTACTGGCGCCTTACAGCGCAAAAAGGCTGGTGACTAAAAAGTCACCAGCCATCAGCCTGATTTCTCAGGCTGCAACCGGAAGGGTTGGCTTATTTAACTTCAACTTCAGCGCCAGCTTCTTCCAGAGCTTTTTTCAGTGCTTCTGCGTCGTCTTTGCTCACGCCTTCTTTCAGAGCAGCCGGTGCAGATTCTACCAGGTCTTTAGCTTCTTTCAGACCCAAGCCAGTTGCGCCACGTACTGCTTTGATAACAGCAACTTTGTTAGCGCCAGCAGCTTTCAGAATTACGTCGAATTCAGTTTTTTCTTCAGCAGCTTCAACCGGGCCAGCAGCTACAGCTACAGCAGCAGCAGCGGAAACACCGAATTTTTCTTCCATTGCAGAGATCAGTTCTACAACGTCCATTACAGACATAGCTGCAACTGCTTCAATGATTTGATCTTTAGTGATAGACATTTAAATTGTTCCTGAATATCAGAATAAGTTTATACGTAAGCGAATGCGTTAAAAAGATAACTGCGATTAAGCAGCTTCTTTCGCATCGCGTACAGCAGCCAGAGTACGAACCAGTTTGCCAGCCGAAGCTTCTTTCATGGTTGCCATCAGGCGTGCAATTGCTTCTTCGTAGGTCGGCAGAGTTGCCAGGCGGTCGATCTGAGACGCCGGGATCAGCTCACCTTCAAAGGCAGCGGCTTTGACCTCAAATTTTGCATTCGCTTTCGCGAACTCTTTGAACAGACGAGCAGCAGCGCCCGGGTGTTCCATAGAGTATGCAATCAGGGTCGGACCAACAAACGCGTCTTTCAGGCACTCGAACGGAGTACCTTCAACAGCACGGCGCAGCAGGGTGTTACGAACAACACGCATGTATACGCCAGCTTCGCGACCTGCTTTACGCAGTTCAGTCATTTTATCTACAGTTACGCCACGGGAATCCGCAACTACTGCAGACAGCGCGCCTTTGGCTACTTCGCTGACTTCAGCAACAATCGCTTGTTTGTCTTGAAGATTTAAAGCCATTAGCTTTGCTCCTGGATGTTTGCCAGAGAAAATCTCTGGAACTCACTTCACTCCTCCAAACGGAGAGAGCGTCTTAATTACGGTGAGCAGAAACAAGCCAGAATATAAAAGAATAATCTTAGCGTTCTGTCACCGTCTACGCAGGGGATTAAGTTTCTTGCGAAACTCCTGCGGTCTTCGACGGAGGCCTGGATAGGCCAGGCTCCAACGAACAAATCTTTTCTATCCGTCGCTATTCAACTTGTGGCGGCGTTGGCTTCCTTCATTCGCACCAGTCACATAGTTAGCTATGCTCCTGGCGACTCACTCAGTTGCCGCCTTGCCACAACCCGAATATCTCGGATATACGTCTGCATTAAGCATTATACGTGGGGGTAAGATTGTAGACAAAATCACCGCCCACGTAAAGGCATTAGTTTACAGAAGCGCTCAGGCCAGCCTGGTCAACTGCAACACCTGCACCCATGGTGGTGGAGATGCTAACTTTCTTGATGTACACGCCTTTCGCCTGAGTCGGTTTTGCTTTTTTCAGCGCAACCAGCAGAGCTTCCAAGTTTTCTTTCAGTTTGTCAGCGTCAAAGTCCACTTTACCGATGGTGGTGTGGATGATGCCGTTTTTGTCGTTACGGTAACGAACCTGGCCAGCTTTAGCGTTTTTAACCGCTTCAGCAACGTTCGGTGTTACAGTACCCACTTTCGGGTTTGGCATCAGGCCGCGCGGACCCAGAACCTGGCCCAGCTGGCCAACAACGCGCATTGCATCCGGAGAAGCAATAACAACGTCAAAGTTCATTTCGCCTTTCTTGATCTGGTCAGCCAGATCTTCCATACCTACCAGTTCTGCGCCTGCAGCTTTAGCAGCTTCAGCGTTTGCACCTTGGGTAAATACGGCTACGCGAACGGAACGGCCAGTACCGTGCGGCAGTACAGTTGCACCACGTACGTTCTGGTCAGATTTACGAGCGTCGATGCCGAGGTTAACAGCTACGTCCACGCTTTCTACGAATTTAGCAGTCGCCAGCTCTTTCAGCAGTGCGATAGCTTCGTTGATGTCGTACTGTTTGGTTGCATCAACTTTCTCGCGGATAACACGCATGCGCTTGGTCAGTTTAGCCATTTCTTAGTCCTCCACTACCAGGCCCATGGAACGTGCAGTACCTTCGATGGAGCGAGTCATCGCTTCAATGTCGGCACCAGTCATGTCGGCAGCTTTGGTCTGCGCGATTTCCTGCAGCTGAGCGCGGGAAATTTTACCCACTTTGTCTTTGTTCGGCTTACCGGAACCAGACTTGATACCAGCCGCTTTTTTCAGCAGAACTGCTGCCGGCGGGGTCTTGGTAACGAAAGTGAAAGAACGGTCAGCGTAAACGGTGATTACTACCGGAATCGGCAGACCTTTTTCGATGGAATCAGTTTTTGCGTTGAACGCTTTGCAGAATTCCATGATGTTTACGCCCTGCTGACCCAGAGCCGGACCTACTGGCGGACTCGGGTTAGCCATACCAGCTGCAACCTGCAGCTTGACATAGGCTTGTACTTTCTTAGCCATTATAAATTCCTCAAGTTGGGTAATAACGCCTCTGAGAGGCTCCCCGTGATATAAAAAATCGTTTTACGGGCAAGGCCCATAAAAACAAAAGGCGCGAAATTGTATTCCAATCTCACGCCTTGTGCAACGATTAAATCGCCGCTTTTTTGATCGCTGGGTTAGGCTTTTTCAACCTGGCTGAAGTCCAGCTCTACCGGGGTCGCACGACCGAAGATAGAAACAGACACTTTCAGACGAGATTTCTCGTAATCCACTTCTTCAACAACACCGTTGAAGTCAGCGAACGGACCATCATTAACACGGACCATTTCACCCGGTTCAAACAGCGTTTTCGGACGCGGCTTATCACCAACCTGCTGCAGGCGGTTCATAATCGCATCGACTTCTTTATCGCTGATTGGCGCAGGACGATCGGAAGTACCGCCGATGAAGCCCATCACACGCGGTACGCTGCGCACCAGGTGCCAGCTCGCGTCGTTCATCACCATCTGAACGAGGACGTAGCCAGGGAAGAATTTACGTTCGCTTTTGCGACGCTGACCGCCACGGATTTCAACCACTTCTTCGGTTGGTACCATGACTTCACCAAACAAATCTTCCATGTTGTGTAATTTGATATGCTCACGCAGCGACGTTGCTACGCGGCCTTCAAAACCGGAAAACGCCTGAACGACGTACCAGCGCTTTTTAGGAGCTTCAGACATCTCAGAACCTCAGGCCAGTGATAAAGGATACCAGGCGAACCAGAATACCATCCAGTCCCCACAGGATCAGTGACATTACTGCGGTAACCGCAGCCACAATCAGCGTGGTGTGCAATGTTTCCTGGCGAGTCGGCCAAATGACCTTACGGACTTCGGTACGCGCTTCACGGGCAAAAGCAACGGTAGCTTTACCTTTTGTCGTTAACAGCGCGACACCACCCGCTGCAGCAATCAGAATTACTACGGCCAGCGCACGCAGCGGCAGCATAATGTCGCGATAAAGGTAGTTGCCGACAATCGCCACCAAGAGCAATGCCACCACAACGACCCACTTCATCGCTTCCAGGCCGCGCCCGCTTCCTTGAGCTTCGGTATTCGCACTCATAAACCAACCTGTCAGAAGTTTTCTACAAACATTTTCACCCCGCGATCGCGAGGCAAACCAAATCGAAACGCGTATTAGCTTTTCGGATTATACGCCCTCAACAGAGCCTGTCTCAGCAATGATTATGACAAAGAAAATCACTGATGAGCCAGGTTCTGGTACGAAAGCGTGCAAAAAGGGCATCAAATGATGCCCTTTTAGTGCGCATTGCGTCAAATGTTATCGGCAATTAGCTCAGAACTTTTGCTACAACGCCCGCGCCAACGGTACGGCCGCCTTCACGGATTGCGAAACGCAGACCGTCGTCCATCGCGATCGGGTGGATCAGGGTAACAACCATTTTGATGTTGTCGCCCGGCATTACCATCTCTACGCCTTCCGGCAGTTCGATGGTACCAGTCACGTCAGTAGTACGGAAGTAGAACTGCGGACGGTAGCCTTTGAAGAACGGAGTATGACGA
>NZ_JBQZXC010000037.1:0-30186 GCF_053555815.1 Shigella sp. SIG6
CACCGACATGGCTAAAAGAAAAGCGTGCAAAAGAAATCGCACTTGATGAAATTATCGAGTTGCTCAACAAGCACCATGGGGGCACCAGTAACGACGCCAAACGCGCAAAAGCTGATTTGCTGGAAAAAACATTCACCTCCCGCTCATGGGAAAGAATCAAAGGTATGGACTGGCCGACAATCAAAGCTGGTCGTAATGCACTATGGATTGAACTGGAAGGCGTTGAATATGCATTCCCGGATCCACAAACACAAAACGAAACGCAACAAGCAGGATACGATGAGAATATTCCGGTGTAAAACCAAGTGCATTTTGAACACGGTTTTTGAAAATATTAATGGAGGTGTTCATGTATAAAATTACAGCCACTATTGAAAAGGAAGGTGGTTCTCCTACCAGCTGGACAAGATATTCAAAATCTAAACTAACGAAATCAGAATGCGAAAAAATGCTCTCAGGGAAAAAAGAAGCAGGCGTTTCCAGAGAGCAGAAAGTAAAACTGATAAATTTTAATTGCGAGAAACTTCTGTCCTCGTGAGTTGCATTATATCAAAATTAGAACTTCATAGCTGATTATTAAAAATCAACCACACCCGCCAGTATTCTGTATATTTACTGGCGGTCATATCGTGAGAGGTATGGCAATGAATCTTGTGACACTCAAAACGTGGGGAAAACTCAGATATCCGGATAACCCACCATCAATATCAACGCTGAGACGATGGGCAAGGAATGGAAACATTTATCCTGCACCTGAACTACACGGGAGGAGTTACAGGGTGGTTCCGGAGGCTTTCTATATCAACCCAAATAAGGTTGATACCGATATAACACACCATCAGCCTAATGGGCGACAAGGGAGAGACAGTCCGTTAATGGAGAAGTTAAAACATGCAGCGGAAAAAATACGATCCCAATTTGCCTAGAAACTTAACATATCGAAGGAGAGACAAAGCATATTACTGGCGCAACCCTCTGACGAAAGAAGAATTTACACTAGGTAAAATTTCAAGAAGAGATGCAGTAGCGCAGGCAATTGAAGCAAATCATTATATATACAAAAACTACTCTCCTGCTGCCCTAATTGAAAAGCTTAAAGGGGTCGACTCATTTACTATGGCAGACTGGATTGAACGTTACAAAACGATTCTTATAAGGAGAAAAGCGTCCAGAAATACTTATAAAACTCGGGTAAATCAACTGGAGACAATAAAAGAAAAATTAGGAGGGGTTTTACTGACAGAAATAACCACTCGCCATATCGCCGAGTTTCTTGATTTGTGGATTGAAGGAGGGAAAAACACGATGGCAGGATCAATGCGTTCTGTGTTATCTGATATGTTCCGCGAAGCCATTGTTGAAGGATGTATATCTCAAAATCCAGTAACGCCAACAAGAGCACCGAAAATAGTAGTTACAAGAGAACGGCTGAAACTAAAGACATACAACTGCATCAGGGAGGCAGCAGATCAACTTCCGGCATGGTTCCCATTAGCTATGGACTTAGCCCTTGTAACAGGACAACGTCGCGAAGACATAACGAATATGCGGTTCAGTGATATTTATGATGATTGCTATCCCCCTGTCACTCAGCCTTCCTGTCGCTGGTTTACGACTTGGTGCAGTAGTTGAACAGTGCCGCATGGTAAGTAGGGGGGATTATCTAATCAGTGCCGGGATTAGAAAAAACAGCCCTGACGGCAGCATTCACCCGGACGGCCTGACAAAGAAATTTGTCGCAGCCAGAAAATTAACAGGTATCCTGTTCAGTGAAAACCCACCAACTTTTCACGAAATCAGAAGCCTGGCTGGACGATTGTACAAAGAAATATGTGGAGAAGAATTTGCTCAGCGTCTACTTGGCCACACATCGGAGAAGACAACAAAAATGTATCTTGATGAGAGAGAAAAAACGTACTTACTGCTCTGATTTTAACGTAAATGGATTGTTAAATGTATTTTGGTTGTGATATAACCAAAAAAGACCGGAATACAGAAATTCGAGTAAATTTCGGGGAGACGTTTGCAACTAATTGATTTTAAATACAATTAAAAAAAGACCGAATACGATTCCTGTATTCGGTCCAGGGAAATGGCTCTTGGGAGAGAGCCGTGCGCTAAAAGTTGGCATTAATGCAGGCTTAGTTGCCTTGCCCTTTAAGAATAGATGACGACGCCAGGTTTTCCAGTTTGCGTGCAAAATGGTCAATAAAAAGCGCGGTGGTCATCAGCTTAAATGTTAAAAACCGCCCGTTCTGGTGAAAGAACTGAGGCGGTTTTTTTATTGGAAATCAAAAGGCTATTTTAGGTAATTAACAGAGTTTTTCAGCTCGTTCTATAAACGGTGCCAGACTCATTTTTTCGCCGGGATTGTTAGGATCATCAATCTGAATCACCGAAATGGGTTGGGCATTGGTCTTCCCACTGGCAACTTCCTTTTGTGCGATATCGTTTAAAGGATACTGCACGAGGGTACTTGGGTTGATGACATACAAAGCATTACCCGGTCGGCAAGTCAGCATTACCTCTTCGCGATTAAACGCCCATTTGTCTTTACCCACTTCAAAACGACTCACGGTTATCACCTGTGGAGCCGCCAGCGCCGCTGCAGAACTGGTGAGTAACAGAAACGCCAGAATACTTTTTTTCATCATTTTCGTAATCCATCAAAAAGGTTCGAGAGTCGCAAGCAGGCTGATGATCACCAGCACTACCGCACCTATCGCCCATTCGAGTTTAGTCATCCACACAAACCAGGGTGCCGCACGATCTTCATCCTGCCTCATGCGCGGTACAAGAACATAACGATTAGCCAGCGCAATGACCACCATAATCATCACCAGGATGGCTTTGAGCAATAAGAGTTGGCCCCAGTAAGTCGTAAGCGTGGGGGGAAATCCGGTAATCAACAATGCATTAAGCACGCCGCTTGCCAGTACGCCGATCACCGCAAAATGCCCGCACCAGGAAAAACGCATCAGCGCCTGAATAGCCTGGTGTCGCCAACGGCCTTTGATGAGTTGCATACACCAGAGCACCGGCAGTAATCCCCCAAACCACGCCGCCGCACAAATCAGGTGAATCGCGTGATTAGTCTGATGGATTTTCGCTGTTACCCCTTCATTCAGCGTCGCATGCCCCACTCCCGCCAGCAGAATAAATTGCGCGGTAGTGAGCATAAACAGCAAACGTGGCATATTCCGCGGTTGCATAAGGGCGACGATCAACGTTACGAGGGCGAGAACAATTTGCCATAACCAGACGCCACCAAACTGCGTTTGCAAAACAGCCTGCCAAATGTTTGGCGAAAATACATCTGTCCATCCCGTTCCCATCAACCCGCCCTGAACGGCGAGCATTGCAGTGGCACTGATCAAACTCCAGACGGCAGCGTGCTGTTGTAAACGCAGAGAACGCTTCGTCAGCAAGCGACGAATCATTAAGGGGGCCAGCCAGGCACCATACATTGCAAAGCCAAAGACCAGCATCAACGAGGTGAAATGGATAAATCGCAGCGCGATCCAGGTAAACGCCAGCATGATTTATTTCACGCTAAAGGTGTAGTGTCCTTTCGTTTTATGCCCGTCCACCGAAACAACATGCCAGTCAACGGTGTAGGTTCCGGGTTTCAGCGAATCGGCCAGTGGAACAATCAGTTGCTTTTGGTCCTGCTCATTCCGCTTCGCTGGTAATGTTTTAATATTTTCGTTTTTTGGCCCCGTGATTTTTGCACCACTGAATCCTGTTTCAACGCCTTCCGAGAAGTTTAAAGTGATTGCCTGCGGGGCAGCTGTCACTTACGCGTTTGCCGCAGGATACTGATGCGTTAAATGCGCATGTGCCCAGACGGAAGGTGTCACCAACGAAGTGGTCAGGATTGCCAGCGCGTAGCGAAGGGAGCGTGCAGTTGAAGCCATATTATCTATTCCTTTTTGTAATAACTTTTTTACAGAGCATAACCTTGTCTAATGTCTGAGTCGAGGATCATCAATTCCGGCTTGCCATCCAGGCTCACTCTTAGTAACTTTTGCCCGCGAATGATGAGGAGATTAAGAATGCTGAAGAATCTGGCTAAACTGGATCAAACAGAAATGGATAAAGTGAATGTCGATTTGGCGGCGGCCGGGGTGGCTTTTAAAGAACGCTACAATATGCCGGTGATCGCTGAAGCGGTTGAACGTGAACAGCCAGAACATTTGCGCAGCTGGTTTCGCGAGCGGCTTATTGCCCACCGTTTGGCTTCGGTCAATCTGTCACGTTTACCTTACGAGCCCAAACTTAAATAAAACTTATACAGAGTTACACTTTCTTACATAACGCCTGCTAAATTATGAGTATTTTCTAAACCGCCCCCATAATTTGCAGTCATTTTGAAAAGGAAGTCATTATGTCGTTCTGGAAAGTTGCAGCAGCGCAATATGAGCCTCGTAAAACCTCACTCACCGAACAGGTAGCTCATCATCTGGAGTTTGTGAGGGCCGCCGCCAGGCAACAATGTCAGCTGTTAGTTTTTCCATCGCTTTCTTTACTGGGGTGTGATTATTCGCGACGTGCCCTTCCTGCCCCACCCGATCTTTCACTGTTAGACCCGCTTTGTTATGCCGCAACGACCTGGCGAATGACCATCATTGCCGGCCTTCCCGTTGAATATAACGATCGCTTTATTCGTGGAATTGCGGTGTTCGCACCGTGGCGAAAAACGCCTGGGAACTACCATCAGAGTCATGGTGCATGTCTGGGCCGTCGTTCCAGAACCATCACGGTGGTCGATGAACAACCGCAAGGTATGGATATGGACCCGACCTGTTCACTGTTTACGACAGGGTAATGTCTGGGAGAACCCGACCTGCTGGCGTCGGCCCGTCGCTTACAATTTTTTTCACATCAGTACTCGATTGCCGTGCTGATGGCAAATGCCCGTGGTAACAGTGCACTATGGGATGAATATGGTCGTCTCATCGTTCGCGCCGATCGTGGTTCATTATTGTTAGTCGCTCAGCGTTCATCACAGAGTTGGCAAGGCGATATCATTCCATTACGCTAGGCTTTTTCGGCCTGGAGCATGCCATGTTGCGCATTATCGATACAGAAACCTGCGGTTTGCAGGGAGGGATCGTTGAGATTGCCTCTGTTGATGTCATTGACGGAAAAATCGTCAACCCCATGAGCCTCCTGGTGCGCCCCGATCGTCCTATTAGTCCACAAGCGATGGCGATTCATCGCATCACCGAAGCCATGGTCGCCGATAAACCGTGGATTGAAGATGTGATCCCACACTATTACGGTAGTGAATGGTATGTCGCGCACAACGCCAGCTTTGACCGCCGCGTACTGCCTGAGATGCCCGGTGAGTGGATTTGCACTATGAAACTGGCCCGTCGTTTGTGGCCAGGGCTCAAGTACAGCAATATGGCGTTATATAAAACACGCAAGCTCAATGTACAGACACCGCCGGGCCTGCATCATCACCGCGCGTTGTATGACTGTTATATCACCGCCGCGTTGCTTATCGATATTATGAACACCTCCGGCTGGACGGCAGAACAGATGGCCGATATCACCGGACGTCCGTCGTTGATGACGACCTTCACCTTTGGCAAATACCGTGGCAAAGCGGTTTCCGACGTTGCCGAACGCGATCCGGGCTATCTGCGCTGGTTATTTAATAACCTGGACAGCATGAGCCCGGAGCTGCGTTTAACACTGAAACATTATCTGGAAAATACTTAATCCGCAGGCGTAGCGGGTAATGTTCCCTGCGCCAGCGCGACCAGAAAAGCATATTCCATCGCTACGCCTTCGTACGATTTAAAGCGGCCAGATTTACCGCCATGGCCTGAGTCCATGTCGGTACAGAGCAATAAAAGATGGTCATCGGTTTTCAGCTCGCGCAATTTAGCGACCCATTTTGCCGGTTCCCAATATTGCACCTGAGAATCGTGTAAACCGGTCGTTACCAGTAAATGCGGATAAGCCTGTGCGGTGACGTTGTCATACGGGCTGTAGCTTTTCATGTACTCGTAATATTGCGGATCCTGCGGATTCCCCCACTCTTCAAACTCACCAGTGGTAAGAGGAATTGATTCATCAAGCATCGTTGTTACAACATCAACAAACGGTACCTGGGCGATAACGCCGTGGAATAATTCCGGGCGTTGATTAATTGCAACGCCCATCAACATGCCCCCCGCACTTCCGCCCATCGCATAACAGAGCGAAGGAGAGCCATAGCCCAGTTTTAACAATGCATCGCAGGCATCAAGATAATCATTAAACGTATTTTTCTTATTCAGAAATTTACCGTCTTCGTACCATTGTTGCCCCAGCTCACCACCGCCGCGAACATGGACAATGGCGTAGACAAAGCCACGATCTAACAAACTCAAGCGGCTAAAACTGAAATCGGCATCAATACTTGCGCCGTAAGAACCATAGCCATACACCAGCAACGGGTTGTGTCCTTTGCGAAAATGTTTGCGATGATAGACCTGCGAAACCGGAACTTCGACGCCATCACGGGCGACTATCCACAGGTGTTCACTGCGGTAATTCGCCGCATCAAAACCGGGCACTTCTGTTTGTTTTAATACACGACGCTCACCGGTATCCATATCCAGTTCAAACAAAGTGTCTGGTGTGGTCATGGAAGAATAACCATAACGCAATCGCGCGGTTTCAGGTTCTGGATTGTAGGCAATCCAGGTCACATAGGCCGGATCATCAAAGGCAATGCCAATGACTTCCCGGGTCTTGCGGTTAATTTGGCGCAAACTGGTTAACCCGCGCTGACGCTCTTCAACCACCAGCCAGTCGGTAAACAGCGTAAACCCTTCCAGCATGATGTTTTCGCGTGGCGGAATTAACTCTTCCCACTGTTGCTCATCACGCATACGGGTACGGTATAAGCCAAAGTTTTTGCCGTGGCGATTGGAACGCAGATAAAAACGATGCTGGTAGTGATCAAGGCTGTATTCGTGATCTTTGCGGCGCGGCAGAAAAACAAACGGCTCGGCATCGGCCATTTCCGCGTCCAGCAGGCGAACTTCACTGGTGGTGGCGCTGGCCAGATGAATGACGACATAGTGCTTCGACGTCGTTTTATGCGGCTGACATAATTAGGTATCGTCTTTTTCTTCGTAGATCAGTGTATCTTGCGATGCTGGCGTACCGATGGCGTGACGCCAGACCTGATAAGGCAGCAGCGTCACCGGATGCTTGCGAGCATAGTAGAAAGTCCAGGAGTCATTTGCCCAGACAAAGCTGGGTTCAACGTTATCCAGCAGTTCCGGGTACCAGTTACCTGTTTCCAGATTACGAAAACGAATGCCGTACTGGCGTCGGGAAAGAAAATCTTCTGCCAGCGCCATAATGGTGTTATCGGGCGTAATCGCCATTCCACCCATCGAATAAAACTCACTATGAGCTGCGCGCTTGTTGGCATCGAGCAATGTTTCCCACTCATCCCACTCTTCGCTGAATGCCGATTGACGCTGGTAGATAGCATATTCACAGCCTGGTTCATAAATATGCCGATAGCGGTAGCCATTTTTTATGTAGGGCGCAGAAACTTCTCTTTGCGGAATGCGGTCGATGATTTCCTTTAAGATGCGATCCTGCAAGGCTTGTTGTGAGGCCATCACCCGATGACCGTAACTATTTTCTTGTTGCAGGTAGTCCAGGACTTCTGGCTGAGAACGCGTATCGTCCCGCAGCCAGTAGTAATTATCGATGCGCGTATCGCCATGAAGCGTCATGGCGTGGGGAATGCGGGCGGCTTTTGGTAGCATGTTATTGTTCTTTCTGGTTGAAACATCTTATAAGGGTGGCAAAACTCACCGGGGATGCAAGCGAAACAGGGTCGTCATTGCTTAGATGATGACAGGTAATGGCGCGGATATCGAATGTTATGCAGACAGAGAAAATCAGCCTGTTCAAATGGCTGTGCGGTTCTGGATAGCCCGAAATAGTCAACTTCAGGCTATCCAGAGAGCGGAATTATTCCGCCAAAGTGCGTTTTTGCTGTTCGAGATCGCGTTCAATGCCTTCACGAACATCTTGGGGGATTTTCAGCGCGTCACCCAGTGCATTCAGGTAACTGCGTTCCATAAAATGGTCAATATCAATAGCCGCGCAGCTCAGGAAATAGATTTCCAGCGCCTCTTCTTCATTGCGGACCCCGGTAGCCAGGCGTTGTGGATCCAGCGGTTGTTCGATTGCCTGCTCAATGAGTACACGCCCCTGCTCTTCCACGCCAGCTTCACGCAATTGCTGGTCGATTGCCGCACGTTCATTGGCATCAATATGACCATCACTTTTAGCGGCAAAGACCAGCGCAAGGATCAAACGTTCCGTACGCTCATCCAGCGGCGTACTTTGCGCGCCAAACTGCGGTTCGTCCTGATGCGCCGCGCGAATTTTATCTTTGTATTTATTCCACAGCACCGTACCCGCTACCGCTCCGCCGCCAACCAGTAACGCGTTGGTGCCATATTTCGTAAGAAGTTTACGTGCTGATTTATTTGCGACCAGCAGCCCAGCCAGTCCGCCTAATGCGCCTGGCACTAACAGTTTGCCCAATCCCTGATCCGCAGACGAGGAGGTAGAAGAACTGCTTTGCCCAAGCAGGGATTGCAGTTGATTTAACCAGTTAGCCATATTTGCTCCTCAATAACCATTTTTAGTGCCTGTAGCATAGCGGATGAGGATGTCAGAAAATGTATATCGAGACAAAAGATGCGCAAATAAGCGGGGCGGTAGGCCGTTATTCAAAGAAATTCGCGCCAGGTAAGGTATTTACTGTATATCAGGTGATAAGGGTATTTTAGGTGAAAGTAGTTTGTCGTTTTGAGTGGCATTGTTTGATGCTGATTGCCCGATGCGACGCTGTTGCGTCTTCTCAGGCCTACGATTGTGGTGCGTTCTGGGACGGACAAGGCACTCGCGCCGCATCCGCCAACGGTCAATCGAATTATCAGAAGCCATTAACGCCGCTGATATTCCGCCATTCCCGCTTTGCAGTCCACGCTGACCTGGTAATGAATATCGGCACTTTTACCACGCACGGTTAGCGGTACTGACCATTTATCATCTTTACCCTGAATGTCCTGCAAACTGACCCAGGCCACGGGATCGGCCTGACCGACAATTTTTTGATCATCTGCCCAGCGCGCCACGCGATTTTGTTGATAATCACGTTTTACGCTCGCGGCAATTCCGGCAGCATCCAGACCTTCACACTTTGGGAAAGTGACCGACTTGCTGGTTTCATTATTGGCAGCGAAAACTGATGCGCAGGCAGAAACCAACAACCGCCCTAAAAACGCCCCTCTTTTTTTCATGTTTTTCTCCATAGCACAATGATTCAGGAGAAAGCATGGTACAAATTGTCAGGAGCGCAAGTTGCTTCAGGCCGCGTGTGAGGCATCTTCCTCTTCGGATTCAGCACCGACGACCTGTGGGGACGGTAATTTGCCGGTTTTCAGAATGGTGCTCAGCACATCTTTTTGTTCTGCCAGCCATAGCGAAAGGGCTTCACGTTGCTCGTCTTCCATTTGCACTGGAGAATTTGTCAGCTAGGCGTCAAGCAGATCCGCCGTATCAAGCATTTTGTCATAAGCATCGGCTTCCTTTTTGCTGGTAAACGACATTTTCTCTTCGCCCTCACGAATGACTACGTATTTAACTTCAACCACCATTTGCAGCCTCTCATAATAACTGTGATTTTATACAGTATATTTCTTTTCGGTTGAGAAATCAACATCAGCAATAAAGACACACGCAAACGTTTTCGTTTATACTGCGCGCGGAATTAATCAGGGGATATTCGTTATGACGTTATTAGGCACTGCGCTGCGTCCGGCAGCAACTCGCGTGATGTTATTAGGCTCCGGTGAACTGGGTAAAGAAGTGGCAATCGAGTGTCAGCGTCTCGGCGTAGAGGTGATTGCCGTCGATCGCTATGCCGACGCACCAGCCATGCATGTCGCGCATCGCTCCCATGTCATTAATATGCTTGATGGTGATGCATTACGCCGTGTGGTTGAACTGGAAAAACCACATTATATCGTGCCGGAGATCGAAGCTATTGCCTCCGATATGCTGATCCAACTTGAAGAGGAAGGACTGAATGTTGTCCCCTGCGCTCGCGCAACGAAATTAACGATGAATCGCGAGGGTATCCGTCGCCTGGCGGCAGAAGAGCTGCAGCTGCCCACTTCCACTTATCGTTTTGCCGATAGCGAAAGCCTTTTCCGCGAGGCGGTTGCCGCCATTGGCTATCCCTGCATTGTAAAACCGGTGATGAGCTCTTCCGGCAAGGGGCAGACGTTTATTCGCTCTGCAGAGCAACTTGCTCAGGCATGGGAATACGCTCAGCAAGGCGGTCGCGCCGGAGCGGGCCGCGTAATTGTTGAAAGCGTCGTTAAGTTTGACTTCGAAATTACCCTGCTAACCGTCAGCGCGGTGGATGGCGTCCATTTCTGTGCACCAGTAGGTCATCGCCAGGAAGATGGCGACTACCGTGAATCCTGGCAACCACAGCAAATGAGCCCGCTTGCCCTTGAACGTGCGCAGGAGATTGCCCGTAAAGTGGTGCTGGCACTGGGCGGTTATGGTCTGTTTGGTGTCGAGCTGTTTGTCTGTGGTGATGAGGTGATTTTCAGTGAGGTCTCCCCTCGTCCACATGATACCGGGATGGTGACGTTAATTTCTCAAGATCTCTCAGAGTTTGCCCTGCATGTACGTGCCTTCCTCGGACTTCCTGTTGGCGGGATCCGTCAGTATGGTCCTGCAGCTTCTGCCGTTATTCTGCCACAACTGACCAGTCAGAATGTCACGTTTGATAATGTGCAGAATGCCGTAGGCGCAGATTTGCAGATTCGTTTATTTGGTAAGCCGGAAATTGATGGCAGCCGTCGTCTGGGGGTGGTACTGGCTACTTCAGAGAGTGTTGTTGACGCCATTGAACGCGCGAAGCACGCCGCCGGACAGGTAAAAGTACAGGGTTAAACCCGGCAAAAAAACGCTACAAAAATGCCCGATCCTAGATCGGGCATTTTGACTTTTACAGCTTAGCGCCTTCTACAGCTTCACGCGCCAGCTTAGTAATGCGGTCGTAATCGCCCGCTTCCAGCGCATCTGCCGGAACCAGCCAGGAACCACCGATGCACAGCACGCTTTTCAGTGCCAGGTAGTCACGGTAGTTAGCCGGAGAAATACCACCCGTCGGGCAGAAACGGACCTGGGAGAACGGACCCGCGATCGCCTGCAGGGCTTTCACGCCGCCGTTAGCTTCAGCCGGGAAGAATTTGAACTCTTTCAAACCGTAGTCCATACCCAGCATCAGTTCGGAAACAGTGCTGATCCCCGGAATCAGAGGAATAGTCCCTTCGGTAGCAGCTTTCAGCAGCGGCTCGGTCAGACCCGGGCTAATTGCGAACTGTGCACCCGCTTCAGTGACTTCTGCCAGCTGCTGTGGATTCAGCACCGTACCGGCACCCACAATCGCTTCAGGCACTTCTTTGGCGATAGCACGGATAGCGTCAACTGCACACTCGGTACGCAGAGTCACTTCCAGAACGCGCACCCCACCAGCAACCAACGCTTTTGCCATCGGCACCGCGTGTTCCAGTTTTTTTACCACGATAACCGGTACAACCGGGCCGGTGGTCAGGATTGATTCTGCACTTGTTTTCCAGTTTTTCATCAGAGTTTTCTCTCGCCTGATTACAAATTTGTCGTCTTAAAAAGTGATACAGGTTGCGCCCTGTTCGGCACCGGACAGTTTTTCACGCAAGGCGCTGAATAATTCACGTCCTGTTCCCACACGTGACGCGCTCAGGTCAGGAATGTGCGGTTCGCGAGCAGCCAGTTCCGCTTCGTCTACCAGCAGCGTCAGTTCGCCTGTCTGTCCATTCACACGAATGATGTCCCCGTCGCGCACTTTTGCCAGCAGCCCGCCATCGTAGGCTTCTGGTGTTACGTGGATAGCTGACGACACTTTACCTGAAGCGCCGGAGAGTCGTCCATCGGTAACTAACGCAATTTTGAAACACCGGTCCAATAATACACCAAGTGGCGGCATGAGTTTATGTAATTCTGGCATTCCGTTCGCTTTTGGCCCCTGATGACGGACAACAACGACACAATCGCGGTCCAGCAAACCCGCTTCAAAGGCCGGCATAACGTCATGCTGGCTTTCAAAAACAACCGCTGGCGCTTCAATCACCTGGTTCTCAACCGGCACGGCAGAGGTTTTCATAACCGCACGGCCCAGGTTACCGCTTAACACTTTTGTCCCACCATGATGAGAGAAAGGTTGTTCGAAGGAAGCGATCACATTGCTGTCGAGTGATTTTTCCGCCCCTTCCCGCCAGTCCAGTTCACCATTATTCAGCCATGGTTCAAGGGTATAACGAGACAGACCAAAGCCTGCCACCGTATTGACATCTTCATGCAGCAGGCCTGCTTTGAGCAGTTCACGCACCAGAACCGGTACGCCACCTGCCGCCTGGAAGCGGTTAATATCGGCCGGACCGTTCGGGTAGAGACGTGCCATCAGCGGTACAACATCAGAAAGGTCAGAGAAGTCATCCCAGTTAATCTGAATACCGGCCGCGCGCGCCATCGCCACCAGGTGCATGGTGTGGTTAGTGGAACCACCGGTCGCCAGCAGTGCAACGATACCGTTCACCACCACTTTCTCATCGATCATCTTACCGATCGGCATCCATTCATTACCATTACCGGTCATGCGTGTAACCTGACGCGCAGCGGCAGCGGTCAAAGCATCGCGCAGCGGAGAATCCGGATGAACAAAAGAAGAGCCTGGCAACTGCATCCCCATAAATTCCACCACCATCTGGTTGGTGTTGGCAGTACCGTAGAAAGTACATGTTCCCGGCGCATGGTAAGACGCGGCTTCTG
This sequence comes from Shigella sp. SIG6, assembly GCF_053555815.1. Lineage (NCBI taxonomy): Bacteria > Pseudomonadati > Pseudomonadota > Gammaproteobacteria > Enterobacterales > Enterobacteriaceae > Shigella > Shigella sp. SIG6. The sequence goes on from NZ_JBQZXC010000037.1 coordinate 12,925, forward strand.
ACTCCAGTAAGGCCATGCGGTCCACTTTACCTTCGGCATAAAGCTGGCGAATACGCACTTTTTCTTTATTTGGCAAACCGCTTGCCATCGGTCCAGACGGCACAAACACCGCAGGCAAATGACCAAACGACAGGGCTGCCATCGTCAGACCCGGGACAATCTTGTCGCACACACCGAGGAACAGAGCACCATCAAACATGTTATGGGACAGCCCCACCGCCGCAGACATCGCTATCACTTCGCGGCTTAGCAGCGACAATTCCATTCCATCCTGCCCCTGGGTGACACCATCACACATCGCCGGAACACCGCCCGCAACCTGACCAACCGCATTCGCTTCATGCAGGGCTTTACGAATGATTTCTGGATAGTGTTCATAAGGCTGGTGCGCGGAGAGCATGTCGTTATAGGAGGTGATGATGGCGATATTGTTACGCAACATGCTTTTCAAAGAGGCTTTGTCTTCTGGCTGGCAGGCAGCGAAACCGTGTGCCAGGTTACCGCATGCCAACTGCGAACGATGAACGGTCGACGTTTTCGCTTGTTCTATCCGGGCGAGATAAGCAGAGCGAGTCTCGCGCGAACGTTCAATGATTCGATTTGTTACGCGTAACAATTGTGGATTCATAAAGGCTCCTGAAATTGAGTTGTCAGAGCAGGATGATTCACAACGCGTTTCATTCAGAGGATTTATGAGTGAAACGCCTGTAACCGGAGCTCATAGGGCAAAAACGTTTCAGTCAGTGTAATAAAAAAAGCCTCGTGGGTGAATCCGCACGAGGCCTGAAAGTGTAAAAATTGTTCTACAATCTGTGCAAGATCATGTTACCGGTAAAATACCCATAAAGGATAAGCGCTGATATTACTCAAACTCATTCCAGGAACGACCATCACGGGTAATCATCGCCACCGAGGCAACGGGTCCCCAGGTTCCGGCCTGATACGGTTTCGGCGCATCATTGTCCATCGCCCACGCCTCAGTAATGGAGTCTACCCATTTCCAGGCTTCTTCCACTTCGTCGCGACGTACAAACAGTGCCTGAATACCACGCATGGTTTCCAGCAGCAAACGCTCATAGGCATCCGCCAGATGCGTCTGATTAAAGGTTTCTGAATAGCTCAGATCCAGCTTGGTGATTTGCAGGTTATGTTTGTGGTCAAGGCCAGGAACTTTATTCAGTACCTGGATATCCACGCCTTCATCAGGTTGCAGACGGATAGTCAGTTTATTCTGCGGCAGATCCTGCCACGACTCTTTAAACAGATTCAGTTCAGGTGTTTTGAAATAGACCACGACTTCAGAACATTTGGTCGGCAGACGTTTACCAGTACGCAGGTAGAATGGCACACCGGCCCAGCGCCAGTTATCAATGTCGACGCGGATCGCCACGAAGGTTTCTGTATTGCTGCTTTTGTTCGCGCCCTCTTCTTCCAGATATCCCGGCACTTTTTTGCCCTGGGCGAAGCCCGCAGTATATTGCCCGCGTACGGTTTTTTCGCGTACGTTGGAGCGGTCGATGCGGCGCAGGGACTTCAGTACTTTCACTTTTTCATCGCGGATGCTGTCTGCGCTCAGGTCAGATGGCGGAGACATCGCAATCATGCAGAGAATTTGTAGCAGGTGGTTCTGAATCATGTCACGCATCTGACCGGCTTTATCAAAATAGCCCCAGCGCCCTTCGATCCCCACTTCTTCTGCCACGGTAATCTCAACATGATCAATGGTGCGATTGTCCCAGTTATTCACAAACAGGGAGTTAGCAAAACGCAGCGCCAACAGGTTCAGCACCGTTTCTTTACCAAGATAGTGGTCGATACGGTAAACCTGGCACTCCTCGAAGTATTCGCCAACCTGATCATTGATTTCCTGCGAGGTCGCCAGCGACGTCCCCAGCGGTTTCTCCATGACTACGCGTGCCGGTTTAGCATTCAGTTTTGCCTCGCCAAGCCCTTTGCAAATTGCGCCAAAAGTGCTGGGCGGCATGGCAAAGTAGTTAATGGTGATACGATTTTTTTGATCCAGCATCGCGCCGAGACGGTTGAATGCAGCAGTGTCATTGACATCGAGATTACAAAAATCCAGACGTGCACTCAGGGTGTCCCATAAACCTTCATCAATGGTTTCTTTCATGAAAGTTTCGAGCGCCTCGCGGACAACTTTGGTATATGCCGCTTTATCCCAGTCAGCACGCCCTACGCCGATAATCCGGGTGTCCGGGTTGAGCTGACCGGCTTTTTCCAGTTGATACAGGGAAGGCAGCAATTTACGACGCGCAAGGTCGCCTTTCGCGCCGAAAATGACCAGGTCACAGGCCTGGGCTGTTTGCGTTACCGCCATGTCATTCTCCTTAAGTTAACTAACCCGGTACTTAAGCCAGGGTATACTTGTAATTTTCTTACGGTGCACTGTACTGCTTTTACGAGCTTGCGAAAACTGTAAACGCTTATCCACCCGTGCGATTACGGGAAAAGCGCGCAAAGTGCGGCAAAACTGATAAAAAAATCATCGTTTTCCATTCGGTAAAAATCTGACACTGATCATGTTATGAAAAAAAATAACAACTTTTTTATCTGCTTTTGTTATTAACACGGCACACAGGCGTAATATCTGACAAAACTGCATTTCGATTTCTTTCAGTGCGGAAATCGTCATTACCCGTGAGTCTCTTTACATCATGAATATGCTGGAAAAAATCCAGTCTCAGCTGGAACATTTGAGCAAATCAGAGCGCAAAGTTGCCGAGGTCATTCTGGCTTCGCCCGATAACGCGATCCATTCGAGTATTGCTGCTCTGGCGCTGGAAGCCAATGTTAGCGAACCGACGGTGAATCGTTTCTGTCGCAGCATGGACACGCGCGGTTTTCCTGATTTTAAACTTCATCTGGCACAAAGTCTGGCGAATGGCACTCCCTATGTTAATCGCAACGTCAATGAAGATGACAGCGTTGAATCATACACGGGGAAAATATTTGAGTCCGCAATGGCAACGCTCGATCATGTCCGTCATTCACTGGATAAATCTGCCATCAACCGCGCCGTCGACTTGCTCACTCAGGCAAAAAAAATCGCCTTTTTCGGATTAGGCTCTTCTGCCGCCGTTGCCCACGATGCGATGAATAAGTTCTTTCGTTTTAATGTTCCGGTGGTGTACTCCGATGATATCGTGCTGCAACGCATGAGTTGTATGAATTGTTGCGACGGAGACGTGGTGGTGCTGATTTCTCACACAGGAAGAACAAAAAATCTGGTCGAGCTGGCGCAGCTGGCACGCGAAAACGACGCCATGGTGATTGCCCTCACCTCTGCGGGTACCCCGCTCGCCCGGGAAGCAACGCTGGCAATTACCCTCGACGTACCGGAAGATACTGACATTTATATGCCCATGGTTTCTCGACTTGCACAGCTGACCGTGATAGATGTGCTGGCGACAGGATTTACTTTGCGACGCGGTGCAAAATTCAGAGATAACTTGAAGCGGGTCAAGGAAGCGCTGAAGGAATCGCGTTTTGATAAGCAGTTACTTAATTTAAGTGACGATCGCTAAAAGCGACTGTCACTGCCCTAATCTTATACGACATCCGAATGAGATTAATTTATCGCCATCGCGGCGTTATTTCATTCGGATTTCATGTTCAAGCAACACCTGGTTGTTTCAGTCAACGGAGTATTACATGTCCAAAAGGCTTCGCAGAACAAAAATCGTTACCACGTTAGGCCCAGCAACAGATCGCGATAATAATCTTGAAAAAGTTATCGCGGCGGGTGCCAACGTTGTACGTATGAACTTTTCTCACGGCTCGCCTGCAGATCACAAAATGCGCGCGGATAAAGTTCGTGAGATTGCCGCAAAACTGGGGCGTCATGTGGCTATTCTGGGTGACCTCCAGGGGCCCAAAATCCGTGTATCCACCTTTAAAGAAGGCAAAGTTTTCCTCAATATTGGGGATAAATTCCTGCTCGACGCCAACCTGGGTAAAGGTGAAGGCGACAAAGAAAAAGTCGGTATCGACTACAAAGGCCTGCCTGCTGACGTCGTGCCTGGTGACATCCTGCTGCTGGACGATGGTCGCGTCCAGTTAAAAGTACTGGAAGTTCAGGGCATGAAAGTGTTCACCGAAGTCACCGTCGGTGGTCCCCTCTCCAACAATAAAGGTATCAACAAACTTGGCGGCGGTTTGTCGGCTGAAGCGCTGACCGAAAAAGACAAAGCAGACATTAAGACTGCGGCGTTGATTGGCGTAGATTACCTGGCTGTCTCCTTCCCACGCTGTGGCGAAGATCTGAACTATGCCCGTCGCCTGGCACGCGATGCAGGATGTGATGCGAAAATTGTTGCCAAGGTTGAACGTGCGGAAGCCGTTTGCAGCCAGGATGCAATGGATGACATCATCCTCGCCTCTGACGTGGTAATGGTTGCACGTGGCGACCTCGGTGTGGAAATTGGCGACCCGGAACTGGTCGGCATTCAGAAAGCGTTGATCCGTCGTGCGCGTCAGCTAAACCGAGCGGTAATCACGGCGACCCAGATGATGGAGTCAATGATTACTAACCCGATGCCGACGCGTGCAGAAGTCATGGACGTAGCAAACGCCGTTCTGGATGGTACTGACGCTGTGATGCTGTCTGCAGAAACTGCCGCTGGGCAGTATCCGTCAGAAACTGTTGCAGCCATGGCGCGCGTTTGCCTGGGTGCGGAAAAAATCCCGAGCATCAACGTTTCTAAACACCGTCTGGACGTTCAGTTCGACAATGTGGAAGAAGCTATTGCCATGTCGGCAATGTACGCAGCTAACCACCTGAAGGGCGTTACGGCGATCATTACCATGACCGAATCGGGTCGTACCGCGCTGATGACCTCCCGTATCAGCTCTGGTCTACCAATTTTCGCCATGTCGCGCCATGAACGTACGCTGAACCTGACTGCTCTCTATCGTGGCGTTACGCCGGTGCACTTTGATAGCGCTAATGACGGCGTAACAGCTGCCAGCGAAGCGGTTAATCTGCTGCGCGATAAAGGTTACTTGATGTCTGGTGACCTGGTGATTGTCACCCAGGGCGACGTGATGAGTACCGTGGGTTCTACTAATACCACGCGTATTTTAACGGTAGAGTAAGTACGTTGCCGGATGCGGCGAAAACGCCACATCCGGCCTATAGTTCAATGATAGTTCAACAGATTTCGAATATTCTGAAGCAAACTTGAACTTATCATCAGGCGAAGGCCTCTCCTCGCGAGAGGCTTTTTTATTTGATGGGATAAAGATCTTTGCGCTTATACGGCTGGATTTCGCCCGGTTTGCGAGTTTTCAGCAATTTTAGTATCCAGGTGTATTGTTCTGGTCGCGGACCAACAAAAATCTCGACTTCTTCATTCATCCGCCGCTCAATCGTATGATCATCCGCCTCTAACAGATCATCCATCGGTGGGCGCACCTGAATCGTCAGACGATGCGTCTTGCCATCATAAATCGGAAACAGCGGTACAACGCGCGCACGGCATACTTTCATCAAACGACCAATCGCGGGCAACGTCGCTTTATAGGTGGCAAAGAAATCCACAAATTCGCTGTGCTCTGGGCCATGATCCTGATCGGGTAAATAATATCCCCAGTACCCCTGACGTACCGACTGGATGAATGGTTTAATACCGTCATTTCTCGCATGCAGACGACCGCCAAAGCGACGACGCACCGTGTTCCAGACATAATCAAAAACCGGGTTGCCCTGATTATGGAACATCGCTGCCATTTTCTGCCCTTGCGAGGCCATCAGCATGGCAGGAATATCGACGGCCCAACCGTGCGGCACCAGAAAGATAACTTTCTCGTTATTACGCCGCATCTCTTCGATGATCTCCAGCCCTTGCCAGCCAACGCGCGGCTGAATTTTCTCCGGCCCGCGTATTGCCAACTCAGCCATCATTGCCATCGCTTGCGGCGCGGTGGCAAACATCTCATCAACAATCGCTTCGCGTTCAGCTTCACTACGTTCTGGAAAGCAGAGCGACAGATTGATTAACGCACGACGGCGTGAGCTTTTTCCCAGTCGTCCGGCAAAACGTCCCAGCCGTGCCAGAATGGGATCACGGAACTTTGGCGGCGTTAAAGCGATACCCGCCATCGCTGCTACACCCAGCCATGCTCCCCAGTAGCGCGGGTGGCGAAAGGATTTATCAAACTCAGGAATGTATTCGCTATTATTTTTTTTCGTTTCCATGCTTTTCCAGTTTCGGATAAGGCAAAAATCAATCTGGTGATAGTGTAGCGGCGCAACTTGCCCCGCACCAAATAAAAAAAGCCGGTACTGACTGCGTACCGGCTGCGAATGGATGTTAATTAATCAAACCGTAGCTGCGGCACAATCTCTTTGGCCTGCGCCAGGAATTCGCGACGATCGGAGCCGGTCAGCCCTTCGGTACGCGGCAGTTTTGCCGTCAGCGGGTTTACGGCCTGCTGGTTTATCCATACTTCATAGTGCAGATGCGGCCCAGTTGAACGTCCGGTATTACCGGAAAGCGCGATACGGTCGCCACGTTTCACCTTCTGTCCCGGTTTCACCAGAATCTTGCGCAAGTGCATATAACGCGTGGTGTAGCTGCGACCATGACGAATAGCCACATAATAACCTGCTGCGCCACTGCGTTTGGCAACCACCACTTCACCGTCACCCACTGAAAGCACTGGCGTACCTTGTGGCATGGCGAAATCAACACCTCTGTGTGGTGCAACGCGACCTGTCACCGGATTAGTTCGACGCGGGTTAAAGTTAGACGAGATACGGAACTGTTTCGCCGTCGGGAATCGCAAGAATCCTTTCGCCAGACCAGTACCGTTACGATCGTAGAATTTGCCATCCTCAGCGCGGATTGCGTAATAATCTTTACCTTCTGAACGCAAACGTACGCCCAGCAGCTGGCTTTGCTCACGTTTACCATCAAGCATTTCTCGAGACATTAATACCGCAAATTCATCGCCTTTTTTCAGTTTGCGGAAATCCATTTGCCACTGCATGGCTTTAATCACTGCGCTCACTTCGGCGCTGGTTAAACCGGCGTTTCTGGCGCTGGCAACAAAGCTCCCTCCGACGGTACCTTTCAGCAGATTGTTAACCCACTCTCCTTGCTGCATTTCGCTGGTCATTTTAAAACCGTTAGCGGCAGTACGGTCATAGGTTCGGGTTTCACGACGAGACACTTCCCAGGTGAGGCGCTGCAGTTCGCCGTCCGCGGTTAATGTCCAGGAGAGTTGTTGACCGATTTTCAGGTTACGCAATTCTTTGTCGGCAGCAGCCAGTTGGGTGATATCACCCATATCAATACCATACTGATTGAGAATGCTGCTTAGCGTATCGCCAGTGGAAACAACATATTCATGCACGCCCGCTTCACCGGCGATTTTGTCATCCAGTTCGTCCTGGGGAATGGCTTCATCTTCTTGTGCAGCTTGATCAATCGGCTCACTGGCTTCAGGTAAGAGCGAACGAATTTCGTTCTGTTCCAGCTCAATGGTTTTGACAATTGGCGTGGCATCACGGTGATAAACATAGGGCCGCCAGACAGCGACGGCCAGAGTAAGAACGGTGAGCGACCCCAACATAACGCGGTGTGGTCGCGGTAAATTATTAAACGCCAGGGCGACAGAGCGGGCTATCTGTTGCACGTAATCACTTCCTCATTAATCTCCTTTCAGGCAGCTCGCATACTGGTTGGCTAATTGACTCAGGAATTCTGAATAGCTTGTTTTACCCAGTTTGATATTCGTCCCCAGGGGATCCAACGTTCCCATACGAACGGATGTCCCTCGTGCGACGCTCTCAACGACCGCTGGCCTGAACTGTGGCTCAGCAAAAACGCAGGTTGCTTTTTGCTCAACCAACTGTGTTCTTATTTCATGTAAACGCTGCGCGCCAGGTTGAATCTCAGGGTTAACGGTAAAATGACCAAGCGGTGTCAGTCCGAACTGTTTTTCGAAATAGCCGTAAGCATCGTGAAAAACGAAATAACCTTTCCCCTTGAGCGGCGCGAGCTCGTTACCAACCTGCCTTTCGGTTGAGGCCAATTGTGCCTCAAAATCCTTCAGGTTGGCGTCAAGTTTGGCTCGACTTTGCGGCATAAGTTCCACTAATTTTCCATGGATTGCAACCGCTGTAGCCCGCGCTATCTCTGGGGAAAGCCAAAGATGCATGTTGAAATCGCCGTGATGGTGATCTTCGTCACTTTTTTCCGCGTGGTCGTGATCATCATCATCGCCGTGAATACTTTTCATCAGTAGCGGTTTCACATCTTCAAGCTGCGCAATCGTTACCTGCTTCGCTTCTGGTAATTTGCTTACCGGTTTTTGCATAAACGCTTCCATCTCCGGGCCAACCCAAACGACTAAGTCCGCGTTCTGTAAGCGTTTTACATCCGATGGACGCAGTGAATAATCATGTTCTGAAGCGCCGTCAGGCAGTAAAACCTCCGTTTCTGTTACACCATCAGCAATGGCAGAAGCGATGAACCCAACGGGTTTAAGCGAAGCGACAACGGCGGCATCTGCGGCCTGTGTTGCACCTCCCCAGAGAGCGGCGGATAATGCTGCGAAAAGAAGCGTTTTTTTATGTAACATAATGCGACCAATCATCGTAATGAATATGAGAAGTGTGATATTATAACATTTCATGACTACTGCAAGACTAAAATTAACATGACAAGTCTGGTTTCCCTGGAAAATGTCTCGGTTTCTTTTGGCCAACGCCGCGTCCTCTCTGATGTGTCGCTGGAACTTAAACCTGGAAAAATTTTGACTTTACTTGGGCCAAATGGCGCAGGTAAGTCGACACTGGTACGGGTAGTGCTCGGGCTGGTAACACCCGATGAAGGGGTTATCAAGCGCAACGGAAAACTGCGCATCGGCTATGTACCGCAGAAGCTGTATCTCGACACCACGTTGCCACTGACCGTAAACCGTTTTTTACGCTTACGCCCTGGTACACATAAAGAAGATATTTTGCCTGCACTGAAACGTGTCCAGGCCGGGCACCTGATTAACGCACCGATGCAAAAGCTCTCTGGTGGCGAAACGCAGCGTGTACTATTAGCGCGAGCATTGTTAAATTGCCCGCAATTATTAGTGCTGGATGAACCCACTCAAGGCGTGGATGTAAATGGCCAAGTGGCGTTATATGACCTTATTGACCAGTTGCGTCGTGAACTGGATTGTGGCGTTTTAATGGTTTCTCACGATCTGCATCTGGTGATGGCAAAAACCGATGAAGTGCTGTGCCTGAATCACCACATTTGTTGTTCCGGCACACCGGAAGTTGTTTCCCTGCATCCGGAGTTTATTTCAATGTTTGGTCCTCGTGGTGCTGAACAACTGGGTATCTATCGCCATCATCATAATCATCGTCACGATTTACAGGGACGAATTGTTTTGCGTCGGGGAAATGATCGCTCATGATTGAATTATTATTTCCCGGTTGGTTAGCCGGGATCATGCTCGCCTGTGCCGCGGGTCCGCTGGGTTCGTTTGTAGTCTGGCGTCGTATGTCTTATTTCGGTGATACGCTGGCTCATGCCTCATTACTTGGTGTCGCGTTTGGTTTGTTGCTGGACGTGAATCCATTCTATGCGGTGATTGCCGTTACGCTGCTGCTGGCGGGCGGTCTGGTATGGCTGGAGAAGCGTCCACAGCTGGCGATCGACACGTTATTAGGGATTATGGCGCACAGTGCCCTGTCGCTGGGCCTAGTGGTCGTTAGTCTGATGTCTAACATTCGTGTTGATTTGATGGCTTACCTGTTCGGTGATTTACTGGCAGTGACGCCAGAAGATCTCATCTCTATTGCGATTGGCGTGGTCATCGTGGTGGCTATTTTGTTCTGGCAATGGCGCAATTTGCTGTCGATGACGATTAGCCCGGATCTGGCGTTTGTTGATGGTGTGAAATTACAGCAAGTGAAATTGTTGTTGATGCTGGTGACGGCATTGACGATTGGTGTAGCGATGAAATTTGTCGGTGCGTTGATTATTACTTCGTTGCTGATTATTCCTGCAGCTACTGCGCGTCGCTTTGCCCGTACGCCGGAACAGATGGCTGGTGTCGCTGTTTTGGTGGGGATGGTGGCAGTAACTGGCGGTTTAACCTTTTCCGCGTTTTACGATACGCCGGCGGGTCCGTCGGTGGTGCTATGTGCGGCACTGTTATTTATTATCAGTATGATGAAAAAGCAGGCCAGCTAATCTATCGCTGAACACATTTGTCGGATGCGGCGCGAGCGCCTTATCCGACCTACGGTTCGCTATCTCTGGCTGGCCTGATAAGACGCGAACAGTGTCGCATCAGACACACTGCCAGTGTCGGATGCGGCGCGAGCGACCAATCCGACTTACGGCATTTCTGGCGGCGTTATGCCAAAGTGATTCCACGCCCGCGTCGTCGCCATACGCCCGCGCGGTGTACGCTGCAAAAAGCCCTGCTGAATCAAATAAGGTTCCAGTACATCTTCAATTGTTTCACGTTCTTCGCCAATGGCTGCCGCCAGGTTATCCAGACCTACCGGCCCACCAAAGAACTTATCGATTACCGCCAGCAACAATTTGCGGTCCATATAATCGAAACCTTCAGCATCGACATTCAACATATCCAGCGCCTGAGCAGCGATATCTGCCGAGATGGTGCCATCGTGCTTCACTTCGGCGAAATCACGCACTCGACGCAGCAGACGGTTGGCAATACGTGGCGTACCGCGAGCGCGACGAGCTACTTCCAGCGCACCGTCATCACTCATCTCAAGCCCCATAAAGCGTGCACTGCGACTGACGATATATTGCAGATCCGGCACCTGATAAAACTCCAGACGTTGCACAATACCAAAACGGTCGCGCAACGGTGATGTCAGCGAACCTGCGCGCGTGGTTGCGCCAATCAGGGTAAACGGCGGCAAATCAATTTTAATGGAGCGTGCCGCCGGACCTTCACCAATCATGATATCCAGTTGGTAGTCTTCCATTGCCGGGTACAGCACTTCTTCAACAACTGGCGATAAACGGTGGATCTCATCAATAAACAGCACGTCATGCGGTTCAAGGTTAGTGAGCATCGCAGCCAAATCGCCCGCCTTTTCCAGCACCGGACCAGAAGTCGTGCGTAAATTAACGCCCATTTCATTGGCGACAATGTTGGCAAGCGTAGTTTTACCCAACCCCGGAGGACCAAAAATCAACAAATGATCGAGGGCATCGCCGCGCAGTTTCGCTGCTTTGATGAAAATCTCCATCTGTGAACGAACCTGCGGCTGACCAACATACTCTTCCAGTAATTTAGGGCGAATGGCGCGATCTGCTACATCTTCCGGCAAAGTGGTACCGGCAGAAATCAGACGGTCTGCTTCAATCATCCTTTACCTCATAACGCGGCGCGTAGGGCTTCGCGAATTAATGTTTCACTGCTGGCGTCAGGGCGAGCGATTTTGCTCACCATGCGGCTTGCTTCTTGTGGTTTATAGCCTAGCGCCACCAGCGCGGCAACTGCTTCTTGTTCAGCATCGTCGGTCGCCGGGCTGGCAGGAGACGTGAGTACCAGGTCGGCGGCTGGCGTAAAGAGATCGCCATGCAAACCTTTAAATCGGTCTTTCATTTCAACAATCAAGCGTTCGGCGGTTTTTTTGCCAATACCCGGCAGTTTCACCAGTGCCCCCACTTCTTCACGCTCAACGGCATTAACGAACTGCTGCGCTGACATTCCGGAGAGGATCGCCAGGGCCAACTTCGGGCCGACGCCGTTGGTTTTGATCAACTCTTTGAACAACGTGCGTTCTTGTTTATTGTTAAAACCGTACAGCAGTTGCGCGTCTTCACGCACCACAAAGTGGGTGAAAACGATCGCTTCCTGACCCGCTTCAGGGAGTTCATAAAAACAGGTCATCGGCATATGCACTTCATAGCCTACGCCGCCCACTTCAATTAACACCAGCGGGGGTTGTTTTTCAATGATGATGCCTCTGAGTCTGCCTATCACATGACGCTCCTGCGTAATGAATCAAAGATAATGCTGTATGATAAAAAAATGCTGGATAGATATCCAGCGAAGGATGAAGAAAACTTGCGAGGTGTCCCGATGATCTGAAAAATGGCACAGTATAATTTATTCAACAGGTTATATTGGAAGCAAATATTTGAATATTACATATTCAGTGAAGAAATGCGTAATAAAAATATACATTGCGACTCCTGAAAAAATAATTTTTTTATGCTATTACGTATATTCGTATCTATTTCAATGGAATGACAACGTGAATATTAATTACCCTGCTGAATATGAAATTGGAGATATCGTCTTTACATGTATAGGTGCTGCCTTATTTGGTCAAATATCAGCTGCATCAAATTGCTGGAGTAATCACGTCGGGATCATTATCGGTCATAACGGTGAAGACTTCCTGGTTGCAGAAAGCCGGGTTCCCCTTTCAACCATCACCACGCTATCTCGTTTTATTAAACGTTCGTCTAATCAACGCTATGCTATAAAGCGATTAGACGCTGGGCTGACAGAACAACAAAAACAACGAATTGTTGAACAGGTTCCCTCCCGGCTACGCAAACTTTACCACACGGGTTTTAAATACGAATCTTCGCGCCAGTTCTGTTCAAAATTTGTCTTTGATATTTATAAAGAGGCGCTATGTATTCCGGTGGGTGAAATAGAGACGTTTGGACAACTGTTAAATAGCAATCCGAATGCAAAACTCACTTTCTGGAAATTCTGGTTCTTAGGTTCTATTCCGTGGGAGCGTAAAACCGTCACGCCAGCCAGTTTGTGGCATCATCCGGGTTTGGTGTTGATTCACGCGGAGGGAGTTGAAACGCCTCAGCCGGAACTGACCGAGGCGGTATAACTTAACGCAGTCGCCCTCTCGCCAGGTTCAGCCGCGATTCGCTCATCTGCATCGCATTCTGACTAACGTGGCAGTGGGTGATGGCAATCGCCAGCGCATCGGCGGCATCCGCCTGTGGATTAGCGGGCAGTTTCAGCAAGGTGCGGACCATATGCTGCACTTGGCTTTTTTCGGCACTACCCATACCTACCACCGTTTGCTTTACCTGACGTGCCGCGTATTCAAATACCGGCAATTCCTGATTCACCGCCGCAACAATCGCCACGCCGCGCGCCTGGCCCAGTTTCAGGGCTGAGTCAGCGTTCTTCGCCATAAAGACTTGTTCAATGGCGAAATAATCAGGCTGGAACTGGGTGATGATTTCCGTCACGCCCGCATAGATGAGCTTCAGACGAGACGGTAAATCATCCACTTTGGTGCGTATGCATCCGCTACCCAGGTAGGACAGTTGCCTACCTACCTGGCTGATGACGCCGTAGCCGGTCACGCGCGAACCCGGGTCAATGCCGAGAATAATAGCCATCACGCGTCTCCGTTTTGCTGTTTAGCAGGCATCATCAGAGAGTCGCTGCAACCTCATCAGAGATTTCACCGTTATGGTAAACTTCCTGCACGTCGTCGCAATCTTCCAGCATATCGATCAGACGCATCAGTTTCGGCGCGGTTTCTGCATCCATATCAGCTTTGGTGGACGGGATCATGGAAACTTCCGCGCTGTCTGCTTTCAGACCTGCCGCTTCCAGAGCGTCGCGCACTTTACCCATTTCTTCCCATGCAGTGTAGACATCAATCGCGCCGTCATCATATGTCACAACGTCTTCAGCACCTGCTTCCAGAGCTGCTTCCATGATGGTGTCTTCGTCGCCTTTCTCGAAGGAGATCACGCCTTTTTTGCTGAACAGATAAGCTACGGAACCGTCAGTGCCGAGGTTACCGCCACATTTGCTGAATGCGTGACGCACTTCAGCAACGGTACGGTTGCGGTTGTCAGACAGACATTCAATCATGATTGCCGTGCCGCCAGGACCGTAACCTTCGTAGATGATGGTTTCCATGTTTGCATCATCATCACCGCCCACACCACGTGCAATTGCGCGGTTCAGTGTGTCACGGGTCATGTTGTTAGACAGTGCTTTATCCACCGCCGCACGCAGACGCGGGTTAGCGTCCGGATCGCCACCGCCCAGCTTAGCCGCGGTTACCAGCTCACGAATGATTTTAGTGAAGATTTTACCGCGCTTAGCATCCTGCGCAGCTTTACGATGTCTGGTGTTGGCCCATTTACTATGACCTGCCATAAAAATATCTCCAGATAGCCCTGCCTGTTCAGGCAGCGTTAATTACAAACTGTTCAATCGCCTGCCGGTTGCTCCAGGACTTAGTGAGCGCCGCCGCAGCAGGCGCATCAAGCCACTTGTAAGCCAGATGTTCAGTGAAAACGATCTGCCGCTCGTGCGGAAGCGCAAGACAGAACCATGATTCCGTATTACGCGTCACGCCCGGCGCATAGCGATGACGTAAATGTGAAAAAATTTCAAACTCTACCGTGCGCTGACAGTCAATTAAGGTCAGTTGTTCAGCGACAACATCAATGGTGACCTCTTCCTTTACTTCGCGCATGGCAGCTTGCGGCGCGGTTTCACCCTCTTCCACGCTGCCGGTTACCGACTGCCAGAAATCGGGATCGTCACGCCGCTGCAACATCAGCACCCGTTTCGTATCTTGTGCATAGATGACCACTAAGATCGAAACGGGACGCTTATACACTTTATCCTTCACGCTGCCTCTTCGTTGACTGCCTTCGCTCATCCCATTCACATAGTTATCTATGCTCATGGGAGTTCACTCAGTTGCCGCCTTGATGCAACGCGAATGATTTCGTGTATTTGAGTCATATCAGTTATTCTCAGCCTTCTTCACAACCTGAATGCTCAGCTCAGCCAGTGCAGTCGGGTTAGCAAAGCTCGGTGCTTCAGTCATCAGACACGCTGCCGCCGTGGTTTTCGGGAAGGCGATAACGTCACGGATATTGTCGGTGCCAGTCAGCAGCATGGTCAGACGGTCAAGACCGAATGCCAGACCTGCGTGCGGCGGAGTACCGTATTTCAGGGCGTCGAGCAGGAAGCCGAATTTCTCGCGCTGTTCCTCTTCGTTGATACCCAGAATACCAAACACCGTCTGCTGCATATCACCATTATGGATACGTACTGAACCACCACCCACTTCGTAACCATTGATGACCATATCGTAAGCGTTCGCCACCGCATTTTCCGGTGCAGCTTTCAGTTCTGCAGCAGTCATGTCTTTCGGTGAGGTGAACGGATGGTGCATTGCCGTCAGGCCGCCTTCACCGTCGTCTTCAAACATCGGGAAGTCGATAACCCACAGCGGTGCCCATTTGCTTTCGTCGGTCAGACCAAGGTCTTTACCCACTTTCAGGCGCAGTGCGCCCATCCCGTCGGCAACAATTTTCTTGTTGTCGGCACCGAAGAAAATCATATCGCCATCTTGCGCGGCAGTACGATCCAGGATGGCTTCGATGATTTCTGCATTAAGGAACTTCGCTACCGGGCTGTTGATACCTTCCAGACCTTTCGCGCGTTCGTTAACTTTGATGTAAGCCAGACCTTTCGCGCCGTAGATTTTAACGAAGTTACCGTATTCGTCGATCTGCTTACGGGTCAGCGATGCGCCACCCGGAACACGTAGAGCGGCAACACGGCCTTTCGGATCGTTCGCCGGCCCCGCAAATACTGCAAACTCAACAGATTTCAGCAGATCGGCAACGTCGGTCAGTTCCATCGGGTTACGCAGATCCGGTTTATCAGAACCATAACGGCGTTCTGCTTCCGCAAAGGTCATTACCGGGAAATCGCCCAGATCCACGCCCTTCACTTCCAGCCACAAATGACGCACCAGCGCTTCCATCACTTCACGCACTTGCGGCGCGGTCATGAAAGAAGTTTCCACATCGATCTGAGTAAATTCAGGCTGACGATCAGCGCGCAGGTCTTCGTCACGGAAGCATTTAACGATCTGATAGTAACGGTCAAAACCGGACATCATCAGCAGCTGTTTGAACAACTGTGGGGATTGCGGCAGTGCGTAGAATTTACCTTTGTGCACACGAGAAGGCACCAGGTAGTCACGCGCGCCTTCCGGCGTGGCTTTGGTCAGCATCGGAGTTTCGATGTCGAGGAAGCCGTGGTCATCCATAAAACGGCGCACCAGGCTGGTGATTTTAGCGCGGGTTTTCAGGCGCTGCGCCATTTCCGGGCGACGCAGGTCGAGGTAGCGGTATTTCAGACGCGCTTCTTCGGTGTTGACGTGGTTAGAGTCAAGCGGCAGAACATCTGCGCGGTTGATGATAGTCAGCGAGGACGCCAGCACTTCAATTTCGCCGGTCGCCATATCGCGGTTAATATTTTTTTCGTCACGCGCACGTACGGTGCCCGTAACCTGAATGCAGAACTCATTACGCAGTTCAGAGGCCAGCTTTAACGCGTCCGCACGATCCGGATCGAAAAATACCTGCACGATACCTTCGCGGTCGCGCATATCGATGAAGATCAGGCTACCAAGATCACGACGACGGTTGACCCAACCACACAGAGTCACCTGCTGCCCCACGTGGGACAAACGGAGCTGTCCACAATATTCTGTACGCATGAGATATCCCTTAACTTAGCTGCCGGCGGATGCCCCCTGCTGCGCAGGTGACCAAGTCGCAGCGTTAGCTGTATGTCACAACTGAATGAAAAAAGGCGGCTATTATACTGGAAATTCTGCCGCACCGTAAGAGCCTGGCCCGCGCTGGAACGCCTCGTTACCACTTTATATCGGGCCTGAAATCAGACTCTACGCCAGTTTGCTATAAAGGTGTTGCCCGAACTCATAAAAATTAACAAAATTTGTCGTTCCGCCATCGGCTAATCGCATTAAGGTGTGAGGCACGATTTTGTTTTTTCAGGAGTCAGCATGCTTGAACTTAATGCTAAAACCACTGCGTTGGTGGTGATCGATTTACAAGAAGGCATCTTACCTTTTGCCGGTGGTCCACATACTGCCGATGAGGTAGTTAATCGCGCCGGGAAGCTGGCGGCGAAATTTCGCGCCAGCGGTCAGCCCGTGTTTCTGGTGCGAGTTGGCTGGTCTGCCGATTACGCCGAAGCATTAAAACAGCCGGTTGATGCCCCCGTTACTTTATTCGTACCCCTTATAATGGGGTGTTAGCCAGCCAGACCCGGCATGATTACTGCCCCCAGTCGCCCATGATCCGGGGGGGGATGTCACCGGGTCTGGTGGGGCGCTGGTAACCGCTAATAGGGGGCAGGTCAGGCACTTTTGCCGGGACCGTCTGTAACGTGGATGCCGGTACCTGCTCC
>NZ_JBQZXC010000038.1:0-29686 GCF_053555815.1 Shigella sp. SIG6
GTGAGGCGAGGGCGAGAACTATTGCGATAGCGTCATCATGACCTGGGTCGCAATCTAACAGAATTGGCAGTGCCATTGTTGCTCCTTGTTGTGTGCTTCTTTGCGACAAGGGTAACGCCAGGATGTAACAGATACGAGGGGCGAAACGATAAAGCGTGAGATGGCGCGCAATTGGGTATGCGCGCCAGAGTGATTAATGCAGGATTTTCGCGAGGAAGTCTTTTGCGCGGTCCGATTTCGGATCATCGAAGAAAGCGTCTTTCGGCGAGTCTTCGACAATTTTACCCTCGTCCATAAAGATCACCCGATTCGCCACTTTGCGGGCAAAGCCCATTTCGTGGGTCACCACCATCATGGTCATTCCTTCGTTCGCCAGTTCCACCATCACGTCCAGCACTTCGTTGATCATCTCCGGATCCAGCGCCGATGTCGGTTCGTCGAACAGCATCGCAATAGGAGCCATATACAATGCGCGAGCGATTGCCACACGCTGCTGCTGACCGCCGGAAAGCTGCGCCGGAAATTTATTGGCATGTGCGGAAAGTCCCACGCGCTCCAGCAATTTCAATGCTTTTTCACGAGCGGGCGCTTTATCGCGTTTAAGCACTTTCACCTGCGCCAGGGTCAGGTTTTCGATAATCGACAGATGAGGGAACAGCTCGAAATGCTGGAATACCATCCCGACGCGGGAGCGCAGCTTTGCCAGATCGGTTTTCTTGTCGTTAACCACGATACCATCGACGGTGATTTCACCTTGCTGCACTGGTTCGAGGCCGTTGACGGTTTTAATCAGCGTTGATTTGCCGGAACCAGACGGGCCGCAAACCACCACCACTTCGCCTTTTTTCACTTCGGTTGAGCAGTCGGTCAGCACCTGAAAGTGACCATACCATTTTGAAACATTTTTCAGGGTAATCATTATGCTGTCCTTCTTTTCAAGTAGCTGACCAACAACGACGCGCTAAGGCTAATAACGAAATAAACAAATCCGGCAAACAGGATCATCTCGACCTGCGTACCATCACGCTCACCAATGGTTGAGGCGGTACGGAAGAAATCGGCCAGAGATAACACATACACCAGCGAGGTATCCTGGAACAGTACGATGCCCTGAGTGAGCAGCAGCGGCACCATCGCGCGGAAAGCCTGCGGCAGAATAATCAGTTTCATCGACTGCCAGTGAGTCATCCCCAACGCCAGCGCGGCGCTCGACTGACCACGGGAAATACTTTGAATACCGGCACGGATAATCTCTGAATTGTAGGCCGCTTCAAACATCGAAAACGCCACCATCGCCGAAATTAAACGAATATCATTTTTTGGCGATAATCCCAGCACATTTTGCAGAAATCCCGGCACAATCAAGTAAAACCACAGCAAAACCATGACTAAAGGAATCGAGCGGAATACGTTAACGTAGGCTTTGGCAAACCACGAAACAGGCGCGAAGCTGGACAAGCGCATCACCGCCAGCATGGTACCCCACAAAATACCAATCACGACTGCCGTGACGGTGATTTTCAGGGTGATCACCAGCCCGTCGAGCAGATATGGCAGGGAAGGAACAATGGAACTCCAGTCAAACTCGTACATTATTTGCCCCCCATGTTGCCGGGCAGGCGAACTTTACGTTCAACCAGCGTCATCACCAGCATGATAAAAGCGTTAATCAACACATACGCAAGCGTGATGGCGGTAAACGACTCCCAGGCGTGAGCCGAGTAGTCGAGCAATTTACCCGCCTGCGCTGCCATATCCACCAGACCGATGGTCGAGGCGATAGCGGAGTTTTTCACCAGGTTCATCATCTCGGAAGTCATCGGCGGGACGATAACGCGATAAGCATTAGGCAGCAGTACGTATCGATAAGTCTGCGGTAGCGTCAGGCCCATCGCCAGCGCGGCATTCTTCTGCCCACGCGGTAGCGACTGAATAGCGGCGCGTACCTGTTCGCAAACACGGGCGGCGGTAAACAGCCCCAGGCAGAGCATGGATGAAAGGAAAAACTGAATATTGGGATCCAGCTCGGCCTTAAACCACATGCCGATTTTCTCCGGCAGCAGCTCCGGGATCACCAGATACCAGGTAAAGAATTGCAAAATCAACGGCACGTTGCGGAACAGTTCGACATACAACGTACCCAGACCGGAGAGAAAACGGTTTGGAACGGTACGTAAAATGCCGAAAAATGAACCGACGAGGAAAGCGATAATCCAGGCGCAGATCGACAAAGCGATCGTCACCTGAAAACCACTCCAGACCCAACCAAGATAGGTGGTATTGCCGAACGGGGCTTGTTGTAAAAAAATACCCCAGTTCCAGTCTATAGACATAAATCTACTCCAGAAAAAAGAGGGTAGCAGCGTTAACTGCTACCCTCGAAGATTGTTACCCAGCGTATTGCGGTTTTCAGGCCCGATGGGGAACGACCATCAGGCGTATAGTCTGTCCGTGCTACGTAACAATCGAGAGGGCTGGAATTTCCGCCCCTGGTTCTTGTAATTAGTTCAGTGCCTTGTCATTCGGTTCTTTGAACAGTGCTTTCATTTCGTCTGACAGTTCGAAATTCATGTTCAGGTTTTTCGGCGGAATTGGATTTTTGAACCATTTATCAAACCATTTTTCCGCTTCACCGGAGGTCTGCACCTGAGCGATAGTGTCATCCATCAGCTTTTTGAACTGCGGATCGTCTTTACGCAACATGCAACCGTAGGCTTCCTGAGACTGCGGCTTGCCGACGATATCCCAGTTGTCTGGTTTCTTCGCTTTCGCACGTTCACCGGCCAGCAGAGCGTCATCCATCATAAAGGCAACGGCACGACCGCTTTCCAGGGTGCGGAAAGAGTCACCGTGATCTTTGGCGCTGATGATGCGCATATTCATTTTTTGCTCTTCATTCAGTTTGTTGAGCAAAACTTCAGAGGTAGTGCCGGAAGTGACGACTACGGCTTTGCCTTTCAGGTCGGCAAAATCTTTGATATCGCCGCCCTTTTTGGTCAACAGGCGCGTACCGACCACGAAAATAGTGTCAGAGAAAGCCGCCTGTTTTTGGCGTTCGACGTTGTTGGTGGTAGAACCACATTCAAAATCGAAAGTGCCGTTTTGCAGCAGTGGAATACGGTTTTGTGAGGTAATCGGAATCAGTTTTACCTGCAAGTCCGGTTTGTTGAGTTTCTTTTTCACTGCTTCAACAATGGCGTTGGAGTAATCCTGCGAGTAACCCACTACTTTTTGCTGATTGTCGTAATAAGAGAAAGGTACTGAAGATTCACGGTGACCGACGACAATCACACCGTTTTTGGCGATTTTGTCCAGCGTACTGCCTGCTGCCGGGGCGGCGTCATCTGCCTGTGCCAGTCCTGCGGAAAGCGCCAGGGCGAGGATTGCTGTGGCAGGTTTACGTAATTGCATATCCAACTCCTTTATCTTCTGCGTTAAGAACGCATGGATACCCGTTGTGAGTGTTTGTGTTGTTATCGTCTGCAACTTTATTGTGCAGTGTTGTGCCTGTTAGGTAACATTTAGTTTGGCTAAATGTAAAGATATTGATGTTTTATTGTTTGTTTTTGCGAGGTGCACCGCACCATTCTGAAGCAAAATTCTTAAAATGCACTCTTTTGGTGCTACCGGTGGATTGCTGTGGTGCAACCGGGTTGTACTGATGCTGGTTCAAGCTTTGCCTTGTATAACAAAGCAATAGATGTGCCAAAGTTGGATAGGAGAATATTGTTATCCGGATAATGCACTGATGCCGCATCCGGTGAGCGTGCCGAAATATGGGATGTATTCCGGCACGATAAGAAGGGATTATTTACGTCGCTGACGCAGACTCATCAACACAGCAGCAAAACCAAACAGTGCCGTCAGCACCCACAGCGGCCAGTTGCCGGTACGTGCGTATGGTGTGAGTCCGGTGGTCGGCGTCACGTTAGTGGTTAACACCTCGCGGGTGAACTGCGGGATCATCGCCTGAATCTCACCCTGCGGGCCAATCACCGCCGTAATGCCGTTGTTGGTGCTGCGCAACAGTGGGCGCGCCAGCTCCAGCGCACGCATTCGCGCCATCTGGAAGTGTTGCCATGGACCAATAGATTTACCAAACCACGCATCGTTGGAGATAGTCAGCAGGTAGTCGGTATCCGGGCGGAAGTTATCGCGCACTTGCTCGCCGAGAATGATCTCGTAGCAAATAGCCGCAGTAAGCTCAATACCATTTGCCGACAGCGGCGGCTGGATATATGGCCCACGGCTGAACGACGACATCGGCAGATCAAAGAACGGTGCTAACGGACGCAGAATCGACTCCAGCGGGACAAACTCGCCAAACGGCACCAGATGGTTTTTGTTATAGCGATCGGCTGATTCGTAGCTGTACGGTGCACCTTTACCCAGCGTGATGATGGTGTTGTAGGTATCGTAGCGGTTCTGCTTATTGAGACGCGCGTCGACAATCCCGGTTACCAGCGAGCTACCTTTATCACGCAACTCACCGTCCAGTGCTTTGAGGAACGGTTGCTGATTAATTTCCAGATCGGTTATCGCCGACTCCGGCCAGATAATCAACGATGATTTGCCCATCAGCGGTGCCGTTGCGTTGTAGTAAATCTTTAGCGTATTAAGAAGCTGGCCTTCGTCCCATTTCAGCGATTGCGGAATATCGCCCTGAACCATCGAAACCTGAATGGTTTTCTCCGGTTGCGGGGTAAACCATTGGATGTAACGCAGCGGGAAGGGTAGGGCAAACAGCACGACGGCCACCACCAGCGGACGCCAGTTGCGTTTGACCAACGCCAGTGCCAGCAGGCCACTAACCATCATCAGCAGGAAGTTAATGGCTTCCACGCCCATTAGCGGTGCCAGCCCTTTTAACGGGCCATCAATCTGGCTATAGCCGAACTGTAACCACGGGAAGCCAGTCAGCACCCAACCGCGCAGAAACTCGGTCACTTGCCAGAGAGCAGGGGCGGCAATCGCCACGCGCAGCCAGGTGGTTTTCGGCCACAGACGCGACAGCACGCCAGCAAACAGTCCGGTATACAGCGACAAATACGCCGCCAGCAGCACCACCAGGAAGATGTTAACCGGGCCAGGCATCCCGCCAAAGGTCGCGATGCTGACATAGACCCAGTTAATACCGCTGCCAAAGAGGCCAAATCCCCAGCAAAAGCCAATAGCGGCAGACTGGAGTGGGCGACGGTTAAAGGTCAACGCCTGAAGCCCCATCAGCGAAATAATCGCCGCAGGCCAGACGTCGTAAGGAGAGAAGGCCAGCGTTCCGCAGGCACCGAATAATAACGCCAGCAGCAGGCGAATGCGCTGGCGTTCAATTAATGAGGCAAAAGCCATGTAGTTATCTATCCAGTTTCGGTTTTATTCATCCAGCTTTGGCTGGGGTGAGTCATCCGGGATTTTGACATGAACCTGAATAATACGCCGACTATCGGCCATCGCCACTTTGAACTGGTAACCGTCGATGTCGATAGTTTCGCCACGCGCCGGAAGATGCCCAAACGCCTGCATCACCAGACCACCGATAGTGTCGACTTCTTCATCGCTAAAGTGGGTGCCGAACGCTTCGTTGAAGTCTTCAATGGAAGCCAGTGCGCGCACGGTCCAGGTATGACGACTCAGCTGACGGAAGTCGATATCATCTTCTTCGTCATACTCGTCTTCAATCTCACCAACAATCAGTTCCAGGATGTCTTCAATGGTCACCAGACCGGAAACCCCACCGAATTCGTCAATAACGATCGCCATGTGGTAACGCTGAGAGCGAAACTCTTTCAGCATCCGGTCTACGCGCTTACTTTCAGGAACGACAACCGCCTGACGTAACACTTTGTCCATGCTGAAGGCTTCAGCATCGCTGCGCATAAACGGCAGCAAGTCTTTCGCCATCAGAATCCCTTCAATGTGATCTTTGTCTTCGCTAATCACCGGGAAACGTGAGTGGGCGGACTCGATGATGACATCAAGGCATTCGTCCAGCGTCTGGTTGCGTTTCAGGGTAATCATCTGGGAGCGGGGGATCATGATGTCGCGAACGCGTTGGTCTGCGATGTCCATCACCCCTTCGAGCATATCGCGCGTATCTTCGTCGATAAGGTCGTTCTGCCCGGAATCACGGATCAGCGCCAGCAGTTCGTCACGGTTTTTCGGTTCACCGTGGAAAAGTTGGCTGAGTAACAGGGAGAAAAATCCCTTCTTGTTGTTTATCGTGTCACTACTGTGTGAATTGTCGTCGCTCATGGCGTCGTATGGGTTCTCATGTTAGTTAATCAAAACGCCGTCGTTAATCACCAACGGCGGGGACGTCTGCCAGTCAAATGCCTGGCAAATTATTCTTTCTCGGCAATGTACGGATCCTCATAGCCCAGAGCAAGCATAATCTCTGTTTCGAGGGCTTCCATTTCTTCTGCTTCGTCATCTTCAATGTGATCGTAACCTAACAAATGCAGACTGCCGTGCACCACCATATGCGCCCAGTGCGCCTCCAGTGGTTTGCCTTGCTCCTGAGCTTCCTTCTCAACCACCTGACGGCAGATAACCAGATCGCCCAGTAGCGACATCTCCATGCCAGGCGGCACTTCAAACGGGAAGGAGAGCACGTTGGTCGGCTTATCCTTACCGCGATAGGTCAGATTCAGACTGTGGCTTTCGGCGGTATCGACCACGCGAATAGTCACTTCCGACTCTTCCTGAAACTGCGGGATCACCGCATTCAGCCATGTTTGAAACTGGCTCTCTTCCGGTAACCCGGAATTATCTTCACATGCCAGTTGTAAATCGAGGATCACCTGACTCATTTTTGTTCCTGTTCTTCGCGCTTGCGTTCTGCTGCCAGCGCCGCTTTACGTTTTTGTTCTGCTTCTTCCCAGGCTTCATAAGCGTTAACGATACGCGCCACCACCGGGTGACGAACCACGTCTTCGCTGTGGAAGAAGTTAAAGCTGATCTCTTCGACATCGGCCAGCACTTCAATGGCATGACGTAAGCCTGATTTAGTATTACGCGGCAGGTCGATCTGTGTGACGTCGCCGGTGATAACCGCTTTTGAGTTAAAACCGATACGGGTCAGGAACATCTTCATCTGTTCGATGGTAGTGTTCTGGCTCTCATCGAGAATGATAAACGCGTCGTTCAGCGTACGACCACGCATATAGGCCAGCGGCGCGACTTCAATAACGTTGCGCTCAATCAGTTTCTCGACTTTCTCAAAGCCCAGCATTTCAAACAGCGCGTCGTACAGTGGGCGCAGATACGGGTCTACTTTCTGGCTTAAATCGCCAGGCAGGAAGCCCAGTTTCTCACCGGCTTCGACCGCCGGACGAGTCAGCAGAATACGGCGAATTTCCTGACGCTCCAAGGCATCAACTGCCGCAGCCACTGCCAGGTAGGTTTTACCCGTACCCGCCGGGCCAACGCCGAAGGTAATGTCATGGTCGAGAATATTGGCGATGTACTGCGCCTGGTTTGGCGTGCGCGGCTTAATTACGCCGCGTTTAGTTTTGATATTGACCGCTTTGCCGTACTCCGGCACGCTCTCCGCGCTTTGCTCCAGTACCCGCGCTTCTTTAATCGCAAGGTGGATCTGTTCCGGTTCGATATCCTGAATCTGACCGCGCATCGGGGCAGTATCGACATACAGGCTACGCAGAATGTCTGCCGCAGCGGTGACACAAATCGGACGGCCGGTCAGTTTAAAGTGGTTATCGCGGCGATTGATCTCGATGCCGAGACGGCGTTCGAGCTGCTTGATGTTGTCATCAAACGGGCCGCACAGGCTCAACAGACGCGCATTGTCTGCTGGCTCCAGGGTGATTTCGCGAGTGTCTATGTTCAAACCGTTCCTCTTATCTGTATGCCGCCGGAAGCTGAACATTCACCGGCCTATAAGGAAATTATTCACGCCACAGGAAAAAGGCGCAAGCATTGCGATAAAGATGGGGATAAAGAGAGAAAAAACAAGGCCCACCGGAACGGCAGGCCTGAGAATTACGGCTGATAATAACCCACGCCAAGGTCGTTTTCTTTGCGGGTGCGGGCAATCACCGACTCCGGTGTTTCTGCCATGCGCAGACCCATTTCATCTTCAGTTCGCACCACTTTACCGCGCAGAGAGTTCGGGTAGACGTCGGTAATTTCTACATCGACGAATTTACCGATCATATCCGGTGTGCCCTCGAAGTTGACCACGCGGTTATTTTCGGTACGCCCGGAAAGCTCCATGATGCTCTTACGCGAAGTCCCTTCTACCAGAATACGCTGGGTGGTGCCGAGCATCCGACGGCTCCATGCCATCGCTTGCTGATTGATACGTTCTTGCAGAATATACAGACGCTGCTTCTTCTCTTCTTCCGGAACATCATCAACCATATCGGCGGCAGGCGTTCCTGGACGTGCAGAGAAGATAAAGCTGTAGCTCATGTCGAAATTGACGTCGGCAATCAGCTTCATCGTTTTCTCGAAGTCTTCGGTGGTTTCGCCAGGGAAGCCAACAATGAAGTCAGAACTGATCTGAATATCCGGACGCGCCGCACGCAGTTTACGGATGATCGCTTTGTACTCCAGCGCCGTATGGGTACGTCCCATCAGGTTCAGAATGCGATCGGAACCGCTCTGTACCGGCAGATGCAGGAAGCTCACCAGCTCAGGCGTGTCGCGGTACACTTCGATGATATCGTCGGTGAATTCGATCGGATGGCTGGTGGTAAAGCGAATACGATCGATCCCGTCG
The DNA here is from genome assembly GCF_053555815.1 of Shigella sp. SIG6. NCBI lineage: Bacteria > Pseudomonadati > Pseudomonadota > Gammaproteobacteria > Enterobacterales > Enterobacteriaceae > Shigella > Shigella sp. SIG6. The sequence continues at coordinate 8,738 of NZ_JBQZXC010000038.1, forward strand.
ATCGCAGCAACCAGACGCAACAGATCGGCAAACGATCCGGTGGTGCCGTCGTAGTTCTCACCACGCCAGGCATTCACATTCTGACCGAGCAGGTTGACTTCACGCACGCCCTGAGCCGCAAGCTGGGCAATCTCAAACAGAATATCGTCAGACGGACGGCTTACCTCTTCACCACGGGTGTAAGGCACCACGCAGTAGGTGCAATATTTATTGCAGCCTTCCATGATGGAGACAAACGCGGTCGGCCCTTCGGCGCGCGGTTCCGGCAGACGGTCAAACTTCTCGATTTCCGGGAAGCTGATATCTACAACCGGGCTGCGGTCGCCGCGCACGGAGTTGATCATCTCCGGCAGACGGTGCAGCGTTTGCGGCCCAAAAATAATATCGACATAGTGGGCGCGCTGGCGAATGTGCTCGCCTTCTTGCGATGCCACGCAGCCACCGACGCCGATAATCAGGTCTGGATTCTTCTCTTTTAACAGTTTCCAGCGACCCAACTGATGGAAGACTTTTTCCTGAGCCTTCTCGCGGATTGAGCAGGTGTTCAGCAGTAACACATCCGCTTCTTCCGCCACGTCGGTCAGTTGATAGCCGTGGGTGGCATCCAGCAGATCGGCCATCTTCGATGAATCGTACTCGTTCATCTGACAGCCCCAGGTTTTAATATGGAGTTTTTTGGTCATCGACTTGCTCTTGCGAAATAGTAGCCAGGAATGCAGGGCGCATAGTGTAATGCTTTGCTGCCGTTGTGACCAGTATGAGCGTTATCAGCCCTTGGGGGTAAAAATCCTGTAAACTTAAAGCATATTGCTAACAGGATGATTGACCATGACAAATCAACCAACGGAAATTGCCATTGTCGGCGGAGGAATGGTCGGCGGCGCACTGGCGCTGGGGCTGGCACAGCACGGATTTTCGGTAACGGTGATCGAGCACGCAGAACCTGCACCGTTTGTCGCTGACAGCCAACCGGACGTGCGGATCTCGGCGATCAGCGCGGCTTCGGTATCATTGCTTAAAGGGTTAGGGGTCTGGGATGCAGTACAGGCTATGCGTTGCCATCCTTACCGCAGACTGGAAACCTGGGAGTGGGAAACGGCACATGTGGTATTTGACGCAGCCGAATTAAAGTTGCCGTTGCTTGGCTACATGGTGGAAAACACAGTCCTGCAACAGGCGTTGTGGCAGGTGCTGGAAGCGCATCCGAAAGTAACGTTACGTGTGCCAACCTCGCTGATTGCATTACATCGAGATAATGATCTTCAGGAGCTGGAACTGAAGGGCGGTGAAACGATCCGCGCGAAACTGGTGATTGGTGCCGACGGCGCAAATTCTCAGGTGCGGCAGATGGCGGGAATTGGCGTTCATGCCTGGCAGTATGCGCAGTCGTGCATGTTGATTAGCGTACAGTGTGAGAACGATCCCGGCGACAGCACCTGGCAGCAATTTACCCCGGACGGACCGCGTGCGTTTCTGCCGTTGTTTGATAACTGGGCATCGCTGGTGTGGTATGACTCTCCGGCGCGTATTCGCCAGTTGCAGAATATGAATATGGCGCAACTCCAGGCGGAAATCGCGAAGCATTTCCCGTCGCGTCTGGGTTACGTTACACCGCTTGCCGCTGGTGCGTTTCCGCTGACGCGCCGACATGCGTTGCAGTATGTGCAGCCGGGGCTTGCGCTGGTGGGCGATGCCGCGCATACCATCCATCCGCTGGCGGGGCAGGGGGTGAATCTTGGTTATCGTGATGTCGATGCCCTGATTGATGTTCTGGTGAATGCCCGCAGCTACGGTGAAGCGTGGGCCAGTTATCCTGTCCTCAAGCGTTACCAGATGCGGCGCATGGCGGATAACTTCATTATGCAAAGTGGTATGGATCTGTTTTATGCCGGATTCAGTAATAATCTGCCGCCGCTGCGTTTTGTGCGTAATCTCGGGTTAATGGCGGCAGAGCGTGCTGGCGTGTTGAAACGTCAGGCGCTGAAATATGCGTTAGGGTTGTAGCCTTACAACATTGCCGGATGCGTGCCAACCGTAGGTCGGATAAGACGCGGCAGCGTCGCATCCGACATTGAAGGATAAGACGTGTCAACATCGCATTCGACATTGAATGAACGCAGAAAAGCAAAAAGCTCGCCGAAGCGAGCTTTTTTAATGTGGTTGGGGTACGAGGATTCGAACCTCGGAATGCCGGAATCAGAATCCGGTGCCTTACCGCTTGGCGATACCCCAACTGGGTGCACTTACGATGTAAGCATCTTGAATAAATTGGCTGGGGTACGAGGATTCGAACCTCGGAATGCCGGAATCAGAATCCGGTGCCTTACCGCTTGGCGATACCCCAACAAATTGGTTTTTGAATTTGCCGAACGTATTCGACACATTCAGAATTTGGTGGCTACGACGGGATTCGAACCTGTGACCCCATCATTATGAGTGATGTGCTCTAACCAACTGAGCTACGTAGCCAGATTATTTCTTCGATGGCTGGGGTACCTGGATTCGAACCAGGGTATGCCGGTATCAAAAACCGGTGCCTTACCGCTTGGCGATACCCCAATAACCGGGCGGTGAACCGCTTACTCGAAGAAGATGGCTGGGGTACCTGGATTCGAACCAGGGAATGCCGGTATCAAAAACCGGTGCCTTACCGCTTGGCGATACCCCATCCGTACAACGCTTTCTGGTGAATGGTGCGGGAGGCGAGACTTGAACTCGCACACCTTGCGGCGCCAGAACCTAAATCTGGTGCGTCTACCAATTTCGCCACTCCCGCAAAAAAGATGGTGGCTACGACGGGATTCGAACCTGTGACCCCATCATTATGAGTGATGTGCTCTAACCAACTGAGCTACGTAGCCATCTTTTTTTCGCGATACCTTATCGGCGTTGCGGGGCGCATTATGCGTATAGAGCCTTGCAGCGTCAACCTCTTTTTCAAGGAAAATTGCTCGAAAGTGACTGTTTGGTTAGGTTGCGAACAGCGTGGCGCTATATTCGTCAATTATTGTTTACTTTGTGTTTTTTCCCCACCCTACAGCCATTCTTTTGTCGTACAGGATGAAATTCGGAATTCAACAATAGTGGTGGGAAATTAATCTATGAAATACTGGCCTACAGTGATGAGTTGTCAAACAGTGATGTGGCAAACCCGGAACATTTCCTTACTGCATATCAGAATCAACAAGCAGCGCAATAACTAAAACAGCCCCGGATTTCTCCGGGGCAGTACCGCATTTCTTACTTATACGCCGACTGGTGAACGCCAACCGCACGACCAGACGGATCGTCCATTTTTTTGAACGCTTCATCCCATTCGATCGCTTTAGCTGAAGAACACGCGACGGAAGGACCGCCCGGCACGCACTCAGCGGCACTCGGAAGTGGGAACAGTTCTTCAAAGATCTCGCGGTACAGATACGCTTCTTTTGAGGTCGGCGTGTTGTACGGGAAGCGGAAGCGGGCAGTTTCCAGTTGCTGATCAGAAACCTGCTGCGCCGCCACTTCTTTCAGGGTGTCGATCCAACTGTAACCGACGCCATCGGAGAACTGCTCTTTTTGCCGCCAGGCCACGCTTGCGGGCAGGTATGACTCAAAACATTCACGCAGGATGTGTTTTTCCATTTTGCCGTTACCGCACATTTTATCCTGCGGGTTAATGCGCATCGCCACATCAAGGAATTTTTTGTCGAGGAACGGAACGCGTGCTTCCACGCCCCAGGCTGACATCGCTTTGTTGGCGCGCGCGCAGTCATACATATGCAGGACCAGCAGTTTACGCACCGTCTCTTCATGCAGTTCTTTAGCGTTGGGCGCTTTATGGAAGTAAAGATAACCGCCAAACACTTCATCAGAACCTTCACCGGACAGCACCATTTTAATGCCCATCGCCTTGATCTTACGCGACATTAAATACATCGGTGTTGAAGCGCGAATAGTGGTCACATCATAAGTTTCGATGTGGTAAATCACGTCGCGGATGGCATCCAGACCTTCCTGTACAGTGAAGTGAATTTCGTGATGCACCGTGCCCAGATGGTTTGCCACTTCCTGGGCTGCTTTAAGATCCGGTGAACCCGGCAGACCTACAGCAAAGGAGTGTAACTGCGGCCACCAGGCTTCAGAGCGTTCCTGATCTTCCACGCGACGGGCTGCGTATTTCTTGGTGATAGCGGAAATAATTGAGGAATCCAGACCACCAGAAAGTAGCACACCGTAAGGCACATCAGACATCAGATGGCTTTTAACGGAATCTTCCAGTGCCTGACGCAGCTCGTTTTTGTCGGTCACGTTATCTTTCACTGCATCAAAGTCGAACCAGTCGCGATGATAATAAGAACGGATTTCGCCGTCCTGACTCCACAAATAGCTCCCCGCCGGGAACTCTTTAATCGTGCGGCAAACTGGCACCAGCGATTTCATTTCTGAGGCCACATACAGCTGACCGTGTTCGTCATACCCCATATACAGTGGGATGATCCCCAGATGGTCGCGACCAATCAGGTAGGCATCTTTTTCGCTGTCGTACAGGGCAAAGGCAAACATGCCCTGCAAGTCGTCGAGAAATTCCGGCCCTTTTTCCTGATACAGCGCGAGGATCACTTCACAGTCAGACCCTGTCTGGAACTGATAACGATCGCCATATTCAGCGCGCAATGCCTGGTGGTTGTAGATTTCACCGTTTACCGCCAGTACGTGGGTTTTTTGTTGGTTGTAGAGAGGTTGGGCCCCCGCATTAACGTCAACAATTGACAGACGTTCGTGAGCGAGAATGGCGTTATCGCTGGCATAAATACCGGACCAGTCCGGGCCACGATGACGCATCAGGCGTGACAGCTCGAGTGCTTTCTTACGCAGCTCAACTGCGTCTGTTTTGATATCGAATACGCCAAAAATTGAACACATAACCTTCTCCGTTAACCTGGTATTTGTTGCTTGTTGTGTTTGCTTGTTTAAAAAAATGCCGCAAAGCAGCACTGTGCGCAAGCTATTTGGCAGTGCAAAAATAAAAAACGTAATGGTGATTGTCGATTGGTGAAAAAGGGTCTGGTGTGAGGATGTATTTATTGATGAATCGATAATTTTTAGCGGGTTTTATTGAATGGTTATATTTTACGGGGGCCAAATTGCTGATAAAGTGCGATTTGTTCATGCCGGATGCGGCGTGAACGCCTTATCCGGCCTACAAAAGCATGAAAATTCAATATATTGCAGGAGCTGCGTAGGCCTGATAAGCGTAGCGCATCAGGCAGTTTGGCGTTTGTCATCAGAGCCAACCACGTCCGCAGACGTGGGTGGTATTCAGATAACGTCGATTTCAGCGACTGACGGGTAAATCCAGCTTGGGCGGAACGGCATACTGTCGATATCGTCGAGCGATGAAACACCAGAAAGCACCAGAATCGTCTCCAGACCGGCCTGGAAGCCCGCCAGAATATCGGTACGCAGGTTATCGCCGACAATCACTGTTTCTTCCGAATGCGCCTGCATTTTGTTTAATGCCGCGCGGATGATCCACGGGCTGGGCTTACCAACATAGAACGGTTTGCGCCCGGAGATTTTCTCAATCCCTGCACACAACGCGCCACAAGCGGGATAAAAACCGCGCCCGTGGGTGTCCGGGTTGGTGGCGATAAAGCGTGCACCGTTAGCGACGAAATAGGCTGCTTTATGCATCATGTCCCAGTTGTAGGAACGTGTTTCGCCAACAATCACGAAATCAGGGTTCACATCGGTAATAGTGAAACCGGCTTTGTACAGTTCATGAATCAGTGCGCCTTCGCCCACCACATACGCTTTCTTGCCTTCCTGGCGACGCAGGAAATCGGCGGTCGCCATCGCAGAGGTATAAAACACGCTATCCGGCACATCGACACCGGCAGTGGCAAAGCGGTTCGCCAGATCTTGCCCAGTCTGCGAAGGATAGTTGGTCAGCAACACCAGCGGCAGGCCTTTATCCATAATCCCGTGCAAAAATTCCGCTGCACCCGGTACGGCGACGTTATCGTGCATCAGCACGCCGTCGATATCGCAAATTACATTTTTAATGGTCATGGACTACCCAGAATATTGACAACAATAAGCGCCACTATAAAAGCACATTAATTTTCCAGCAAATGCTGGAGCAAAATACCGTTGAGCATGGCGCGTTTTACCAGCGCAAAAGCGCCGATTGCCGAGCGGTGATCCAGCTCAGAACGTACCACCGGCAGATTAGTACGAAACGCCTTCAGCGCTTGGGTATTAATGCAGCTTTCAATAGCAGGGAGCAGCACTTTATCGGCTTCGGTGATTTCACCAGCAATAACAATTTTTTGCGGATTAAATAAGTTGATAGCAATGGCGATGGTTTTACCCAGATGACGACCGACATACTCAATCACTTCCGAGGCCAGGCTATCGCCTTTGTTCGCGGCTTTGCAGATAGTTTTGATGGTGCAGTCGTCCAGTGGCACACGGCTCTGGTAGTCCTGCTTTAACAGATTCAACACCCGTTGTTCAATGGCAGCGTTGGCGGCGATAGTTTCCAGGCAGCCAAAGTTGCCGCAGTGGCAGCGTTCACCCAGCGGTTCGACCTGAATATGGCCAATTTCACCGACGTTACCGTTGCGGCCAATAAAAATGCGCCCGTTAGAGATAATCCCGGCACCGGTTCCGCGATGGACACGCACCAGAATGGAGTCTTCGCAATCCTGACTTGCACCGAAGTAGTGCTCCGCCAGCGCCAGACTACGGATATCGTGACCAACGAAACAGGTCACTTTAAAACGTTCTTCCAGTGCTTCTACCAGCCCCCAGTTTTCTACCTGAATATGCGGCATGTAATGAATTTTGCCGCTGTCCGGGTCAACAAGCCCTGGCAGGATCACCGAAATGGCGATTAGCTCGCGCAGTTTGCGCTGGTAGCTATCAATAAACTGAGCAATGGCATTCAGCAGGGCATGTTCCAGCGTCTGCTGGGTACGTTCCGGCAGCGGGTAATGTTCTTCTGCCAGCACTTTGCTGCTGAGATCAAACAGAGTGATGGTGGCGTCATGACGACCAAGCCGTACGCCGATTGCGTGGAAATTGCGGGTTTCGGTGACGATGGAGATAGCGCGGCGGCCCCCGGTGGAGGCCTGCTGATCAACTTCTTTGATCAGCCCGCGTTCGATAAGCTGACGCGTAATTTTGGTTACGCTGGCGGGGGCAAGCTGGCTTTGCTCGGCAATCTGAATCCGCGAGATTGGCCCGTACTGGTCAATCAGGCGATAAACCGCCGCGCTGTTAAGCTGTTTTACGAGATCAACATTACCTATCTGAGCTTGTCCGCCTGGTGTCATACTTTCTCTTATTGAGTTACGACCTCGTTACCGTTAACGATGGTCTTGGTGATTTTAAAATCAGGTGTGAATGCGGTCAGGTTGGCTACTTTACCTGCGGCGAGCGTGCCGAGACGTTTTTCAACGTCAATCGCACGCGCCGGATAGAGCGTCGCCATACGCAGCACTTCATCCAGTGCGATACCGCAATGTTCGACCAGATTACGCACGCCTTCAATCATGGTTAAGGATGAACCGCTTAACGTACCGTTCTCATCCACACAAAGTCCGTTACGGTAGTATATTGTTTTACCCGCAAAAATGAACTGTTCAATGTTGGCACCTGCTGGCGCGGTGGCGTCGGTAACCAGACACAGTTTGTCGCCTTTAAGGCGTTTAGCGTTACGAATGTTGGCGTAATCAACATGCAGGCCATCAGCGATAATACCGCAATAAATGTCAGCTTCGTCGAGGATCGCGCCCGCCAGGCCCGGTTCACGACCGGTAATATACGGCATCGCGTTGTACAGATGGGTGGCAAAGGTAATCCCCGCGCGGAAACCGGCTTTTGCTTCTTTCAACGTCGCGTTGGAGTGACCGGCAGAAACCACAATCCCGGCATTTGCCAGTTTGCTGATGACTTCCGCAGGAACCATTTCCGGTGCCAGGGTCACTTTGGTAATGACGTCGGCGTTTTCACACAGGAAATCGACCAGCGCGGCATCAGGCTTACGCACAAAATTCGGATTATGGGTGCCTTTTTTTACCAGATTCAGCCACGGACCTTCCAGATGCAGACCTAACGCCTGATTCGGATGTTTTGCCAGGTACTCGCGCATAACGCGCACGCCCTGTTTCATCAGCTCATCGCTGGTGGTGATAAGCGTCGGCAGATAGTTAGTACAGCCTGATTTCTCATTGGCTTTCTGCATGATTTCCAGCGTTTCCACGCTGACCGCTTCAGCGGTGTCGTTAAACTGTACGCCGCCGCAGCCGTTTAACTGCACATCGATAAAACCGGGGGAGAGAATGGCCCCGTTCAGTGAACGTTGTTCGATCTCTGGCGGCAGTTCCGCTACCGGACAGACGCTTTTAATCAGGCCATCAGCGATAACAACCGCGTGGTCATCAAGAAATTCGTGGCCGGTAAAGATCCGGCCCTGGGTTAATGCATACATTCTGACCCCCGATTTTAAAAAATATTGCCCTGAGCAAGGAACCAGGGCAGGGATAACAATTACAGACCTTTGATATTTTCTGCTTCTAATTCATTGAAATATCTTAAAGTCTTAACTTTTAGCTCCATGGTAGAAGGTTCATCGCACACCATGATCGCTTTCGGATGCAGTTGCAGACAGCTGATGGTCCACATATGGTTCACGCAACCTTCAACGGCGGCCTGCAGCGCCAGTGCTTTCTGGCTACCCAGCACCAGAATCATCACTTCTTCGGCATCCAGCAGTGTACCAACACCGACAGTCAGGGCATATTTTGGCACCTGATTGACATCGTTATCAAAGAAACGAGAGTTCGCGACGCGAGTGTCATGAGTCAGGGTTTTGATACGAGTACGAGAAGCCAGAGAAGACGCCGGTTCGTTAAATGCAATATGACCGTCGTTACCTACACCGCCCATAAACAGATGAATTTTTCCGTAAGAACGGATTTTTTCTTCATACTGGCGGCACTCGGCATCGATATCCGGGGCATTGCCGTTGAGAAGGTTGATGTTTTCTGCTGGAATATCAACGTGATCGAAGAAATTACGGTGCATAAAGCTGTAGTAGCTTTCCGGATGCTCTTTCGGCAGACCGACATATTCGTCCATGTTGAAGGTGACAACGTGCTTAAAGCTGACCTGGCCTGCTTTATGCATTTCGACTAACGCTTTATAGGTGGTCATCGGCGTGCCGCCAGTCGGCAGGCCCAGTACAAACGGACGATCGGCAGTTGGTTTGAACGCATTGATACGATTGACGATATGGCGAGCAGCCCATTTGCCGACCTGTTCAGCGGTAGTCAGGGGGATCAGTCTCATTATTCACCTCAATAAGTAAAATGTAAGCCGTTGGCGGATTAGACATCTTTAAGCGTAACCTGGATTTGCGCAGACAGGCGTCAATCCGACTTGATTTTTTGAATGATAAAATAAGTTTTCTGGTTTAGCCAGTAAAAGGGAGTGATGATAACGATATTTGGTGACAAAACTCACAAAAGACACGCGTTTAATTTGCGATACGAATTAAATTTTCACACACTCTGTAGCAGATGATCTAACAATCTGATTACAGAACATCGGCAGTAAAATTTGCAGCAAAATAAAAATACGGCTTTAAACGAGCCAAATAGGGTTCTCGTAGGGGGAATAAGATGAATATTTTAGGTTTTTTCCAGCGACTCGGTAGGGCGTTACAGCTCCCTATCGTGGTGCTGCCGGTGGCGGCGCTGTTGCTGCGATTCGGTCAGCCAGATTTACTTAACGTTGCGTTTATTGCCCAGGCGGGCGGTGCAATTTTTGATAACCTCGCATTAATCTTCGCCATCGGTGTGGCATCCAGCTGGTCGAAAGACAGCGCAGGTGCGGCGGCGCTGGCGGGTGCGGTAGGTTACTTTGTGTTAACCAAAGCGATGGTGACCATCAACCCAGAAATTAACATGGGTGTACTGGCGGGTATCATTACCGGTCTGGTTGGTGGCGCAGCCTATAACCGTTGGTCCGATATTAAACTGCCGGACTTCCTGAGCTTCTTCGGCGGCAAACGCTTTGTGCCGATCGCCACCGGCTTCTTCTGTCTGGTGCTGGCGGCCATTTTTGGTTACGTCTGGCCGCCGGTACAGCACGCTATCCATGCAGGCGGCGAGTGGATCGTTTCTGCGGGCGCGCTGGGTTCCGGTATCTTTGGTTTCATCAACCGTCTGCTGATCCCAACCGGTCTGCATCAGGTGCTGAACACCATCGCCTGGTTCCAGATTGGTGAATTCACCAACGCGGCGGGTACGGTTTTCCACGGCGACATCAACCGTTTCTACGCTGGTGACGGCACCGCGGGGATGTTCATGTCCGGCTTCTTCCCGATCATGATGTTCGGTCTGCCGGGTGCGGCGCTGGCGATGTACTTCGCAGCACCGAAAGAGCGTCGTCCGATGGTTGGCGGGATGCTGCTTTCTGTTGCTGTTACTGCGTTCCTGACCGGTGTGACTGAGCCGCTGGAATTCCTGTTCATGTTCCTTGCGCCGCTGCTGTACCTCCTGCACGCACTGCTGACCGGTATCAGCCTGTTTGTGGCAACGCTGCTGGGTATCCATGCCGGCTTCTCTTTCTCTGCGGGTGCTATCGACTACGCGTTGATGTATAACCTGCCGGCCGCCAGCCAGAACGTCTGGATGCTGCTGGTGATGGGCGTTATCTTCTTCGCTATCTACTTCGTGGTGTTCAGTTTGGTTATCCGCATGTTCAACCTGAAAACGCCGGGTCGTGAAGATAAAGAAGACGAGATCGTTACTGAAGAAGCCAACAGCAATACTGAAGAAGGTCTGACTCAACTGGCAACCAACTATATTGCTGCGGTTGGCGGTACTGACAACCTGAAAGCGATTGATGCCTGTATTACCCGTCTGCGCCTGACCGTGGCTGACTCTGCCCGCGTCAACGATACGATGTGTAAACGTCTGGGTGCTTCTGGTGTAGTGAAACTGAACAAACAGACTATTCAGGTGATTGTTGGCGCGAAAGCAGAATCCATCGGCGATGCGATGAAGAAAGTCGTTGCCCGTGGTCCGGTAGCCGCTGCGTCAGCTGAAGCAACTCCGGCAACTGCCGCGCCTGTAGCAAAACCGCAGGCTGTACCAAACGCGGTATCTATCGCGGAGCTGGTATCGCCGATTACCGGTGATGTCGTGGCACTGGATCAGGTTCCTGACGAAGCATTCGCCAGCAAAGCGGTGGGTGACGGTGTGGCGGTGAAACCGACAGATAAAATCGTCGTATCACCAGCCGCAGGGACAATCGTGAAAATCTTCAACACCAACCACGCGTTCTGCCTGGAAACCGAAAAAGGCGCGGAGATCGTCGTCCATATGGGTATCGACACCGTAGCGCTGGAAGGTAAAGGCTTTAAACGTCTGGTGGAAGAGGGTGCGCAGGTAAGCGCAGGGCAACCGATTCTGGAAATGGATCTGGATTACCTGAACGCTAACGCCCGCTCGATGATTAGCCCGGTGGTTTGCAGCAATATCGACAATTTCAGTGGCTTGATCATTAAAGCTCAGGGCCATGTTGTGGCGGGTCAAACACCGCTGTATGAAATCAAAAAGTAATCTGCTTTATGCCTGATGCGACACGGCAGCGTCGCATCCAACAATGACAAGCGGTGGAGATCTTCTCTGCCGCTTTTTTTTTCATCAATCATCCCCATAATCCTTGTTAGATTATCAATTTTAAAAAACTAACAGTTGTCAGCCTGTCCCGCTTATAAGATCATACGCCGTTATACGTTGTTTACGCTTTGAGGAATCCACGATGAGTGAGGCAGAAGCCCGCCCGACTAACTTTATCCGTCAGATCATCGATGAAGATCTGGCCAGTGGTAAGCACACCACAGTACACACCCGTTTCCCGCCGGAGCCGAATGGCTATCTGCATATTGGCCATGCGAAATCTATCTGCCTGAACTTCGGGATCGCCCAGGACTATAAAGGCCAGTGCAACCTGCGTTTCGACGACACTAACCCGGTAAAAGAAGATATCGAGTATGTCGATTCGATCAAAAACGACGTAGAGTGGTTAGGTTTTCACTGGTCTGGTAACGTCCGTTACTCCTCCGATTATTTTGATCAGCTCCACGCCTATGCGATCGAACTGATCAATAAAGGCCTGGCGTACGTTGATGAACTGACACCGGAACAGATCCGCGAATACCGCGGTACCCTGACGCAGCCGGGTAAAAACAGCCCGTACCGCGACCGCAGCGTTGAAGAGAACTTGGCGCTGTTCGAAAAAATGCGTGCCGGTGGTTTTGAAGAAGGTAAAGCCTGCCTGCGTGCGAAAATCGACATGGCGTCGCCATTTATCGTAATGCGCGATCCGGTGCTGTACCGCATTAAATTTGCTGAACACCACCAGACTGGTAACAAGTGGTGCATCTACCCGATGTACGACTTCACCCATTGCATCAGCGATGCGCTGGAAGGTATTACGCACTCTCTGTGTACGCTTGAGTTCCAGGACAACCGTCGTCTGTACGACTGGGTACTGGATAACATCACCATTCCTGTTCATCCGCGCCAGTACGAATTCTCGCGCCTGAATCTGGAATACACTGTGATGTCCAAGCGTAAGCTGAACCTGCTGGTGACCGACAAGCACGTTGAAGGCTGGGATGACCCGCGTATGCCGACCATTTCCGGTCTGCGTCGTCGTGGTTACACTGCGGCTTCTATTCGTGAGTTCTGCAAACGCATCGGCGTGACCAAGCAGGACAACACCATTGAGATGGCGTCGCTGGAATCCTGCATCCGTGAAGATCTCAACGAAAATGCGCCGCGCGCAATGGCGGTTATCGATCCGGTGAAACTGGTTATCGAAAACTATCAGGGCGAAGGCGAAATGGTCACCATGCCGAACCATCCGAACAAACCGGAAATGGGGAGCCGTCAGGTGCCGTTTAGCGGTGAAATTTGGATCGATCGCGCCGATTTCCGCGAAGAAGCTAACAAGCAGTACAAACGTCTGGTGCTGGGTAAAGAAGTGCGTCTGCGTAATGCTTACGTCATTAAGGCTGAACGCGTGGAGAAAGATGCCGAAGGTAATATCACCACCATCTTCTGTACTTATGACGCCGACACCTTAAGCAAAGATCCGGCAGATGGTCGTAAAGTCAAAGGTGTTATTCACTGGGTGAGCGCGGCACATGCGCTGCCGGTTGAAATCCGTTTGTATGATCGTCTGTTCAGCGTGCCTAACCCAGGTGCTGCGGATGATTTCCTGTCGGTGATTAACCCGGAATCGCTGGTGATCAAACAGGGCTTTGCTGAACCGTCGCTGAAAGATGCGGTAGCGGGTAAAGCATTCCAGTTTGAGCGTGAAGGTTACTTCTGCCTCGACAGCCGCCATTCCACGGCCGAAAAACCGGTATTTAACCGCACCGTTGGGCTGCGTGATACCTGGGCGAAAGTAGGCGAGTAATTTTAAGTTCTACCAAGCCGGGTGAGGCATTTACGTCGCATCTGGCAATAAATAAACAATAAATTTCAAACGCTAAATTGCCTGATGCGCTTCGCTTATCAGGCCTACATGATCTCTGCAATATATTGAATTTGCGTGCTTTTGTAGGCCGGATAAGGCGTTCACGCCGCATCCGGCAAGAAATAGCAAACAATCCCAAACGCCGCGCTCTGCGGCGTTTTTTCTGCTTTTCTTCGCGAATTAATTCCGCTTCGCAATTTATCCATAAAATAAATTTAAAATCACAAAACATAATTAAATAAAATGTAACCGCTTTCATCTTGCTGGAATTTCACGTTTTTATTCTTCTGCAAGCCTTTCAACCGCAAACTTAAGCCTTGTAACAAAAATCATCAAAATATGTGCGGTTGCTCATGTTCTTACATTCTGGTTACAGAAAGAGATTGATAATTCGCGTCGCGAAAAATAGTCTGTTCCTGTAGTCAGCGAGACTTTTCTCAACGCTACTTTTTTAATTTTTATTTTTTTTCGCTGTTCACCTTTGGTGCAGCAATTTATACGTCAAAGAGGATTAACCCATGCGTACGTTTAGTGGCAAACGTAGTACGCTGGCGCTGGCTATTGCCGGTGTTACAGCAATGTCGGGCTTTATGGCAATGCCGGAGGCTCGCGCCGAAGGATTCATCGACGATTCAACCTTAACCGGCGGTATCTATTACTGGCAGCGTGAACGCGACCGTAAAGATGTTACCGACGGCGACAAATACAAAACCAACCTTTCTCACTCCACCTGGAATGCCAACCTCGATTTTCAGTCCGGTTATGCTGCTGATATGTTCGGCCTTGATATTGCTGCGTTTACGGCGATTGAAATGGCGGAAAACGGCGACAGCTCCCACCCGAACGAAATCGCGTTTTCAAAAAGTAATAAAGCCTATGACGAAGACTGGTCCGGCGACAAAAGCGGTATAAGCCTGTATAAAGCTGCGGCCAAATTTAAATACGGTCCGGTTTGGGCGAGGGCAGGTTACATTCAGCCAACCGGTCAAACGCTGTTAGCGCCGCACTGGAGCTTTATGCCGGGTACTTATCAGGGGGCGGAAGCCGGGGCGAATTTTGATTACGGCGATGCTGGTGCCTTGAGTTTCTCCTACATGTGGACCAACGAATACAAAGCGCCGTGGCATCTGGAAATGGATGAGTTTTATCAGAACGATAAAACCACCAAAGTTGATTATCTGCACTCCATCGGTGCGAAATACGACTTCAAAAATAACTTCGTACTGGAAGCGGCATTTGGTCAGGCGGAAGGGTATATCGATCAATATTTTGCCAAAGCCAGCTACAAATTTGATATCGCCGGTAGCCCGTTAACCACCAGCTACCAGTTCTATGGTACCCGCGATAAAGTTGACGATCGCAGCGTCAACGATCTTTATGACGGCACCGCCTGGCTGCAAGCGTTGACCTTTGGTTACCGGGCGGCTGACGTAGTGGATTTGCGCCTCGAAGGCACCTGGGTTAAGGCTGACAGTCAGCAGGGATACTTCCTGCAACGTATGACCCCAACCTACGCTTCCTCCAACGGCCGCCTGGATATCTGGTGGGATAACCGTTCCGACTTCAACGCTAACGGCGAAAAAGCGGTCTTCTTCGGTGCGATGTATGACCTGAAAAACTGGAATCTTCCAGGCTTCGCCATCGGCGCTTCCTACGTTTACGCATGGGATGCTAAACCTGCGACCTGGCAGAGCAATCCGGATGCGTACTACGACAAAAACCGGACTATTGAAGAGTCTGCCTACAGCCTGGATGCGGTCTACACCATTCAGGACGGTCGCGCCAAAGGCACGATGTTCAAACTGCACTTCACCGAATACGACAACCACTCCGACATCCCAAGCTGGGGCGGCGGTTACGGTAACATCTTCCAGGATGAGCGTGACGTGAAATTTATGGTAATCGCACCATTCACCATCTTCTGATGCCCGACGCGGCAGGTTTTGTGCCTGCCGCATTCAATGAAAAAACTGATTCTCATCGCCATGATGGCATCGGGGCTGGTAGCTTGTGCGCAATCAACCGCACCACAGGAAGACAGCCGTCTGAAAGAGGCATACAGCGCCTGTATCAACACCGCGCAAGGTTCGCCAGAAAAAATTGAAGCCTGCCAGAGTGTGTTAAACGTGCTGAAGAAAGAGAAACAACATCAGCAGTTTGCCGACCAGGAAAGTGTACGCGTACTGGATTATCAGCAGTGTCTGCGTGCAACGCAAACCGGAAATGATCAGGCGGTGAAAGCCGATTGTGATAAGGTCTGGCAGGAAATACGCAGTAATAACAAATAAGTGAGAGCTGTAACTCTCGCTTTTCTTATTTCCCTTGTATAAAAAAGCCAACCCGCAGGTTGGCTTTTCTCGTTCAGGCTGGCTTATTTGCCTTCGTGCGCGTGCTCATCTTCGCGGCAATCGCCTTCGGCACAGTGACCGTAAAGATAGAGACTGTGGTTAGTCAGGCGAATGCCATGTTTTGCGGCAATTTCACGCTGACGCGCTTCGATGGAATCATCACTAAATTCGATAACCTTGCCGCAGTCGAGGCAAATCAGGTGATCGTGGTGATGTTGCTGTGTCAGTTCAAATACGGATTTACCGCCTTCAAAATTGTGGCGGGTGACGATACCAGCGTCGTCAAACTGGTTCAGTACGCGATATACCGTAGCCAGACCAATTTCTTCACCCATATCGATCAGACGTTTGTATAAATCTTCCGCACTGACGTGATGGTTGTCCGGCTCCTGAAGAACTTCCAGGATTTTTAAACGAGGAAGCGTTACTTTCAGGCCAGCTTTCTTTAGGGCGGTATTGTTATCAGTCATGCGGAATCTGTCCTGTTACTAAGCGGTTCACTTCATTAGAAGAAGTGACAGAATTTGCTCTTGAGATAATGCGTATCATTATAGAATTGCCACGCCTAAATGAAAACCACAAGTCCCTGGCAAATATTGTTAATAAAAACGTGGCACAGCTTACATTTACAACGGCAAGGCCACTTGAACACTGGGACATTGTACAGGTACAACAGTAAAAGTTACAAATTTGTAGCAATTATTTTGATTGGCATTATCTATTAATACGGCGTAGACATGAGTCTACGCCGCATCACATCAGGCATTAAGAATTTCGTCGAGATGCAACTCTTCAGAAATCTGTTTAACCCATTTTTCTACACGTTCAGCGGTCAGTTCCGGCTGACGGTCTTCGTCGATAGCCAGACCGACAAAGTGGTCGTCATCTGCCAGACCTTTTGATGCTTCGAAATGATAGCCCGCAGTTGGCCAGTGACCAACGATGGTTGCACCGCGCGGTTCAATGATGTCGCGGATGGTGCCCAATGCGTCGCAGAAATATTCGGCGTAATCTTCCTGGTCACCACAACCAAACAGCGCAACCAGTTTACCATTGAAATCAATCTCTTCGAGAGTCGGGAAGAAGTCATCCCAGTCACACTGCGCTTCGCCGTAATACCAGGTTGGGATGCCCAGCAGCAGAATGTCGTAAGCTTCCAGATCTTCTTTGCTGCTTTTTGCAATGTCATGGACATCGGCAACGTCTTTACCAAGCTGTTTTTGAATCATTTTTGCGATATTTTCGGTATTACCGGTGTCGCTGCCGAAAAAGATGCCAGTGATAGCCATGAGTGAAATAACCTCTTGAAACTTATTGAAATGGGGGTGGAAAATTGCCCACGGATAAAGGCAATCATAGCAGAACAGGCAGTCTTGCGGAATCAGCAAACGAGCAGGACTGCACACTGTGCTACATGAAAGTGGAAATTTAAACGATGCCCTGACTACGCAGCGCCGCCAGTTGCTGCATTAACATCTCTTCGATCAGTTCGCTACGGCTCATATTACGCGATTCCGCCAGCTCGTTCAGCGCCTCGACAGCTTCCGCGTTCAGCTTCAGTTCGACACGCTTAAGGCCACGTACTTTGTCGCGTTTTAGCTGGTTGCGTTTATTAATACGCAGCTGTTCATCGCGCGAAAGCGGATTAGTTTTCGGTCGTCCCGGTCGACGCTCGTGCGCGAACAGATCTAATGTCGTACGGTCCGTTTGTTCTTTGGCCATGATCTTGGTGACTTCGGGGGAAACAATCAGCCAGGCCTCTGCCCGGATGGATAGCGCGCCATAATACATCAGCGCGATGAGTCACGCCAACGCCCACGCGCGGAAAGCGACGCGGACGCTGGGTTTTTAATCAGTTGCGTTAATCATTGAGATAGCGACGGATAGCGCGTAATACCGCATCCGGTTTTTCAGCATGGACCCAGTGACCCGCGCCTGCAATCACATGCGCCCGTGCCTGTGGAAATTGCGCCAGTAAATCATCACGGTACTGCTCGCTAACATACGGAGAATTGCCGCCAGGGATAAACAGGGCAGGGTGATCCCATGCCGGGATTTTCTCCCAACCCACAATATGCGGATACTGATCCCACAATACCGGCACGTTAAAGCGCCACTCCCCGTCAACAAAAGATTTCAACAGAAACTGAATCACCCCTTCTTCATTAAGATGCTGGCGCATTATTGCTGCTGCTTGCTGGCGAGTTTGTGCGTCCGATTCACTGACCGCGTTGATAGCTGCGAAAATCTCATCATGACGGCGTACGTGATAGTCGACCGGTGCGATATCGATCGCCACCAGTTTATCGATGCGATCGGGGGCCAGTGCAGTAAGTGCCATTACCGCTTTACCGCCCATGGAGTGACCGATAAATGTTGCTTTGTCGATCTGCAGTGCATCCAGGGTATCAACAAGATCCTGCGCCATCGCCGGGTAATTCATTACCGGCTCTCTCGGTGAAAGACCGTGGTTACGCATATCAACCTGGATGATATTGTGATCGTTTACCAGATCGCGAGCCAGTACGCCAAGGTTGTCGAGGCTACCAAACAGACCATGGACAAGAACGATGGGAGAATTATTGTGCTGGTTTTGTGCAGTTTGCGCGCGGATATTTAATTTCATGGCAAAGTTCTTTTTTTCGCGTTGTCGGGTTAGGGTATTATGTTGACCATTGTGCCACAGGGCTGCAACAAATAAGGTTTATTCCGAGTTTTTCTGCAAGCCAGGCTTGACGCTATCCGCTGCCGGGATTTATTCATATACTCTTGGCGACTTGTATTCAGCTAAGACACTGCACTGGATTAAGATGAAAACGATTGAAGTTGATGATGAACTCTACAGCTATATTGCCAGCCACACTAAGCATATCGGCGAGAGCGCATCCGACATTTTACGGCGTATGTTGAAATTTTCCGCCGCATCACAGCCTGCTGCTCCGGTGACGAAAGAGGTTCGCGTTGCGTCACCTGCTATCGTCGAAGCGAAGCCGGTCAAAACGATTAAAGACAAGGTTCGCGCAATGCGTGAACTTCTGCTTTCGGACGAATACGCAGAGCAAAAGCGAGCGGTCAATCGCTTTATGCTGCTGTTGTCTACACTATATTCTCTTGACGCCCAGGCGTTTGCCGAAGCAACGGAATCGTTGCACGGTCGTACACGCGTGTACTTTGCGGCAGATGAACAAACGCTGCTGAAAAATGGTAATCAGACCAAGCCGAAACATGTGCCAGGCACGCCGTATTGGGTGATCACCAACACCAACACCGGCCGTAAATGCAGCATGATCGAACACATCATGCAGTCGATGCAATTCCCGGCGGAATTGATTGAGAAGGTTTGCGGAACTATCTAAAACGTTGCAGACAAAGGACAAAGCAATGGCAATCCACAATCGTGCAGGCCAACCTGCACAACAGAGTGATTTGATTAACGTCGCCCAACTGACGGCGCAATATTATGTACTGAAACCAGAAGCAGGGAATGCGGAGCACGCGGTGAAATTCGGTACTTCCGGTCACCGTGGCAGTGCAGCGCGCCACAGCTTTAACGAGCCGCACATTCTGGCGATCGCTCAGGCAATTGCTGAAGAACGTGCGAAAAACGGCATCACTGGCCCTTGCTATGTGGGTAAAGATACTCACGCCCTGTCCGAGCCTGCGTTCATTTCCGTACTGGAAGTGCTGGCAGCGAACGGCGTTGATGTCATTGTGCAGGAAAACAATGGCTTCACTCCGACGCCTGCCGTTTCCAATGCCATCCTGGTTCACAATAAAAAAGGTGGCCCGCTGGCAGACGGTATCGTGATTACACCGTCCCATAACCCGCCGGAAGATGGTGGTATCAAGTACAATCCGCCAAATGGTGGCCCGGCTGATACTAACGTCACCAAAGTGGTGGAAGACAGGGCCAACGCACTGATGGCCGATGGCCTGAAAGGCGTGAAGCGTATCTCCCTCGACGAAGCGATGGCATCCGGCTATGTGAAAGAGCAGGATCTGGTGCAGCCGTTCGTGGAAGGGCTGGCCGATATCGTTGATATGGCGGCGATTCAGAAAGCGGGCCTGACGCTGGGCGTTGATCCGTTGGGCGGTTCCGGTATCGAATACTGGAAGCGCATTGGCGAGTATTACAACCTCAACCTGACCATCGTTAACGATCAGGTCGATCAAACCTTCCGCTTTATGCACCTCGATAAAGACGGTGCGATCCGTATGGACTGCTCCTCCGAGTGTGCGATGGCGGGTCTGCTGGCACTGCGTGATAAGTTCGATCTGGCGTTTGCTAACGACCCGGATTATGACCGTCACGGTATCGTCACTCCGGCAGGTTTGATGAATCCGAACCACTACCTGGCGGTGGCGATCAACTACCTGTTCCAGCATCGTCCGCAGTGGGGCAAAGATGTTGCTGTCGGTAAAACGCTGGTTTCTTCTGCGATGATCGACCGTGTGGTCAATGACTTGGGCCGTAAGCTGGTAGAAGTACCGGTAGGTTTCAAATGGTTTGTTGATGGTCTGTTCGACGGCAGCTTCGGCTTTGGCGGCGAAGAGAGCGCAGGGGCTTCCTTCCTGCGTTTCGACGGCACGCCGTGGTCCACCGACAAAGACGGCATCATTATGTGTCTGCTGGCGGCGGAAATCACCGCTGTCACCGGTAAGAACCCGCAGGAACACTACAACGAACTGGCAAAACGCTTTGGTGCGCCGAGCTACAACCGTTTGCAGGCAGCTGCGACTTCCGCACAAAAAGCGGCGCTGTCTAAGCTGTCTCCGGAAATGGTGAGCGCCAGCACCCTGGCAGGTGACCCGATCACCGCGCGCCTGACTGCTGCTCCGGGCAACGGTGCTTCTATTGGCGGTCTGAAAGTGATGACTGACAACGGCTGGTTCGCCGCGCGTCCGTCAGGCACGGAAGACGCATATAAGATCTACTGCGAAAGCTTCCTCGGTGAAGAACATCGCAAGCAGATTGAGAAAGAAGCGGTTGAGATTGTTAGCGAAGTTCTGAAAAACGCGTAAACACATTTAATAAAAAAAGGGCGGTCGCAAGATC